>DATGTQ010000107.1 GCA_035301805.1 Tissierellales bacterium | reverse complement strand
ACTTTAGTTATGCAAAAGAAGAATTGTAATTAGTAATACTTCCAAAAAATAAATATGGCATAAATTCTTAACCTATGTTAAATAAAAGTTAGACCACAAATAAATAACAAGGAGGTAAGAAATATGCCATATACAACTAACTATAGTTTAAATCCTAATCAGGATATTTGCAACTATATTGAAGATGTAAATTATGGTATGTCTAAACCACAAACAAATCATCTAAACAATTTAATTCATGGTCTAATTACTGTACATGGCAACAAATCAATAGCTTCAATATCTAGAGCAGTTTTAACTGCTAAAGATAATAGCTGTATCTATAGATTTTTAGGCACTTCTTCATGGAATGATAATCTTTTAAATAGAAATCGTATAGGATATTTAAACCATTTCCTTGAACAATGTGTAGAGCCTCAACCTGTTGGATTTTTAATAATTGATGATACAGTTAATCCAAAACCCAAAGCTAAAAAAATAGAAGGATTAGATTATCATTTTTCTCATATTGAAAATAAAAGTATGTGGTCTCACTGTGTAGTTACTTCAAATTTTACTTTAGGAGATATATCAATTCCCATTGATTATCATCCTTACTACAGAAAAGAAAAATGTGAAAATATAGATAGACCTTTTAAAAGTAAAATGCAAATAGCTGAGGAACTTATAAATAATTTTAAAGCCCCTTCAGGATGCGAGAAAATCTATGTGTTAACAGATTCCTGGTATAGCAACAAAGATGTTATTTACACTAGTATTAAACAAGGCTATCATTTTATAGGCACTGTAAAATCAAATAGACTTATATCCCCCATGGGAATAAAACTACAACTTTCTGAATTCGTTAAATATATAGATCCTAATGTCTTAGATGTCGTGACCGTCAAAGGCAAAAAATATAGAGTATACATTTATGAAGGACCAATTGCAAAAATAGAGAATGCTTTAGTCGTAATATCCTATGAGGTTAATAAAGATGGCTTTAAAAAACCTGTCTTTCTAATATCAACAGATGTTGAACTAGATGCTAAGACAATAATTGAGTATTACTTAAATCGATGGACTGTTGAAACCAATTATAAATATTTAAAAACAAACTTAGGATTTGATAAATATAGGGTGCGAAGCCTTCTATCCATTGAAAGGTACTTTCTTATTGTATTTTTGGCAATAAACTTTCTAGAAATATTTAAAGTAAATCATGAGGAACTTATGATAAAGTCTCTAGGTAAATCCATTGAATGTCAGAGGAATATATCAATCAGAGAATTTGTACCATATATTTATCATAAGACAAAGAACAACGTATCTATGTAGATGTTTACAATCAATTTCGTATAGCTTAATTTTTTAACCTAAAAGGTGATATAGGGATATTTTAAACCAATTGTTGGATAAACATTCACATTAGGGTATTCCAACCTAATACTGGTAATTTAATTTTTAAAATTGCATAACTAAAGTAAAGAAGTCTTCCTTTTGTTATTTACTAACTTACTTCTAATTTTTCAGATACACATAAAGTTATATATTAATAAAGATGCTGATATGTACTCTACTTTGTCTATATAATTTATCATATAAACATCCTTCTACATAATTTTCCAACTACCTCCCATAATCCCCAACATTTTCTGCACAAATATAAAAAAAATATATCCCTTACGGAATAATATTTTTAAATATATATAATTTAACTGCTTGTCCACTCATTTGCCTTTGAGTTTATTAATTAATTTAGTTTTTTTTCTTTCAATAACCCTATTTAATCTGGCTTGCTTAATTCATCAGAAACCTCCGAGTTACGTTTTTGCATATCTTTTATTTTATATAATTCAATTAATTTCTTTATCTCTTCCTGGCTTTCAGGAGATAGGTTATGTATTTCTTCGGATAGTTTATCAGCAGGGGAAGTGTTTTCTTTCATATATGGATTAGGAATATCACTACGTCCTAATAAATAATCAGTAGTAACATTAAATAAATCAGCTATTTTGCTTAATGTTTCTTGATCAGGAAATCTTATATTAGTTTCATATTTAGATATAGCTGAATATGAAATGTTAAGTTTATTAGCTAAATCTTCACGTGTTAAGTTATTATTTTCTCTTACTTGTTTTAACCTTTCCCCAAAACTCATAATCTCACCTCTAAAATTAATGTTAGCATAAAGGATTTAAAATAAGAATGTTAATGGACTAAATGGATAAAAACTATTGACAATGGACATAATGTCCATTATAATTAAACTAAAGGTTAGACATTTCGTCCAAATAAGAGATTTTAATATTAAGAGAAAAATTAAAGACGATTAGAACAAGCAATAAGATATTGGTAGAACAAATTATTAATAAACTTAATATTTTTAAATTATTTTACTATAATTTTGATTTATATATGCAGGAGCTTTTAAATAAGCCCTCATATTAAATATATAAATTTATTTACAGCATTAGTATATGAACCTTTACAGCTAAATATCAATATTTCAAGTACATTACCCTTACTGCCTTAAAAGGGAAAAGCAAGTAGATGGACGGATATACTTTTTATAAATATCCACATTAACATCAAAAATAGATTGGTAACCTATATTGCGAAGACCAGTAAGGGGAAAATAATGATACTTCTACTCAGTCCTAATTTATCGTCTGGAGAGTGGCTCGGATAGAATCGGAGAGTTACTGGGATAGTTTTTTCCTAAATGGTGAAGAGATTCTGGTACTATGTATCCTTACCAGGGATAGCTTGAAATATTATTAAAATACATATAAAGAATAGTAAGTTTTACATATATAAGATAGCATTAGCTATCTTTTTTATTGAAATAGGTTATTAGACAAGTATATCATTTAATAAACTAAGTATTAGGAAGGAGACATTAAGGTTAAGGGGGAGATTTAAATGATAAAAACTAAAAAGACTGATGAAATAATTATTAATAGTTATTTTACTTCCAAAACTGATGAAGAGATAGCTCTGAATATGTCTAAGATAATAGCTGAACTTATAAACAGAGATTTAGAAAGCATGGAAAATGTAGGAGATACAGAAGAAGCAGTAGCTTTAAGTATATAAAGTCTTTAAAGGAAGATGTATATGGAGAAGGTAGCAATTTATATAAGACTAAGTAAAGAAGATATGAAGGAAATTGAAAAAGGAGATGATAGCGAAAGTATCAAGAATCAAAAACTTATGTTATCTGAATATGTGGCAAGAAAAGGGTGGCAAATATACGATTTTTATGTAGATGAGGACTATTCAGGAGCTGATAGGGGTAGGCCATCCTTTGAGAAATTATTAAGAGATGCCGAAAATGGAGAATTTAACATAGTTCTTTGGAAAACACAAAATAGATTTCTAAGGGATCTTGAGGCAGTTGAAGAAATTATCCATGGAAAATTTTTAGAATGGAATATTCGATTTGTATCTCTATTAGATGGAGCAGATACAGCTATTGCAGGTAACAAAAAGTCAAGACAAATTCATGGAATGATAGATGAATGGTATCTTGAAGATTTATCTGAAAATATTAAGGAAGTATTTAAAGCAAAAATGGAAGATGGACAATACTTAGGAGGATTTGCTCCCTATGGATATATGAAGGATCCTACAAATAGACATAAGCTTATAGTAGATGAGGAAGCGGCGAAAGTGGTTAGAAAGATTTATAATCTATATTTAAAAGGCTATGGAACTCATAAAATAGCACAAATACTAACAAAAGAAGGAATAGAAAAACCTTCATCTTATATGAAAAGAAAATATGAGAACTTTTCTTTACCTAATGTAAGTGAATATAATTTATGGGGCCATACTACTATAAATAGAATTTTAAGAAATTCAATATATATAGGGATATTAACACAAGGAAAAGAAACAACTCGGTCCTATAAAGATAGAAGAAGAATAGCAGTAGATGAAGAAGATTGGGTTATTGTAGAAGATAATCATGAGCCAATAGTTAGTAAAAAGGATTTTTATGAGGTTCAAAGACTGATGGATTCTAGGAGGAGGAATAAAAAGAAGAAAGGGAAGACCCACATATTTGCCACAAAGGTTAGGTGTTTACATTGTGGTGGAGCTATGATAAGAAGCACCACTAGGAGTAGGCAATATGATAATTTAGTATATGCATATTTAAAATGTAAGAATAATACACTAGGTGGAGATCTGGTTTGTGAATATAGAAATAGAATCAACTATACAGATTTATATGATTATGTAGAAGCAGAGTTTATTAGAGTGATGGGAATATATCAAAATAATTCTGAAGCAACAAAGGCAACATTTAAACAAATAAAGAGAGTAGACTATACAGAAGAGATAAGAAAATTAATAAGTGCCTTGCAGATAATAGAAGGAGACATAAAAGAAAAAGGAAAGGTGCTTACTAATTTATATATAGATAAAACTAAAGGGATAGTTTCTGAAAAGGATTATATAACTATCTCTTTTACTTTACAAGAAGAAAGGCAACAACTGGAATTAAGAAAAAGTGATATTAAAAAAAAGATAGATGAAGTTAAAAGACTGGAATCTGAAAAAGCAGATGTGGAGAAGGTAGTAAAAAATTATTTGAAAAATCATAAACTAACCCATGAAATAGTTAATGAAACTATAGATTATATTGAAATAGGGGCTAAGGATGATGGACAAAATAGGGTAATCAATATATACTGGAAACTATAAAACTAGATGTAAAGGTTTTGGTTTACTGTACATGGGACTTGAGTGCCGTGACCGTTATCATCATAAGGCTCTGTTTCGTTATTTACGAAGTCTTTAAAGCCGATGATTCGATTAGTCGGCACAGTTAGATCCTTATGAGGTGCAACACCTGAGTCAACCACTGCTACTGTTGTTCCTTCACCTAAGTATCCACGTTCATGAGGAAACCTTGTATTGATTGAAGTAGTTGCAATGTCTAACAGGGCAAAAACTTTAGAGTCAAAGCTAATGTATTCAACATCAGGGTCATTTGCTAATCTGTATATAGCATCTGTAGTCAAGTTACATGCAATCCCACCGATAATAGGTAGGTTTGTTTTAACTTTGCCCGTTTGGGAAACCATACTTTGAAACTCGTTATAACTTTCATTACTTACTTGTACTATTACTGGTAACTCTTCTATGGATTGAGATGTTAATTTGGCACTGATTATAGGACATATTTTAAGATTGCCCATTCTCCTCATAACTAAAACCACCTTCCTTGTTCTAGTTTATGCAGAGAATTTTAGATATGTGCTAAAACTTTATATATTTCCCCAACTATTAAAGGTATAATAGAATACATTAAAATGATACTCCAGTCCTTAAAAGCTAGGGGAAAAGTTTTAAATAGTGGTTGTAATATGGGAACATAAACTACTAATAACAATAGTAAAAATGAAAACAATGTTGAATAAACTAAAGGTTTATTAGAAAATATACCTAGTTTAAATACGGAATGTTTTAAGGATCTACTTGAATAAGCCCTAAATAATTCGGATAGTACAAGAGTTGTAAATGCAATAGTTCTTGCTTTTCTCAAGTCTGTTAGACCATAAGTTTTAAGTCCCCATTTGAAAGCTAAAAGAACTCCTAGGGCTAGGGCAGTACTTTGAATCAATATTGCTAAAGCCATAGCCTTATCTAAAACAGGTTCTTCCGGATTCCTTGGTGGATTGCTCATAATTCCTTCTTCTCCCTTTTCTACACCTAAAGCTAAAGCTGGGAAACTATCAGTTATAAGATTTAACCATAGTAATTGTATAGGTAACAGTGGAATGTCTATATTTAAAAGTATACTTGAAAATATTATAAAAATTTCCCCTATATTACAGGATAGTAAAAAGAAAATAGATTTTTTAATATTAGAATATATAGTTCGCCCTTCTTCTACTGCCGATACAATACTTGAAAAGTTGTCATCTGTTAAAATTACTTCTGCTGTATTTTTAGCTACATCTGTGCCAGTTATTCCCATAGATACTCCGATATCTGCTTTTCTTAAAGCAGGGGAATCATTGACACCATCCCCAGTCATAGCCACTACTTCACCATTTTCTTTTAAGGCATCTACAATTCTTACCTTATGTTCCGGAGAAACTCTGGCATAAACTGAAAACAATTCAACTTTTTCTTTTAGTTCATCATCAGATAGATTGTTTAACTCTTGTCCCGTCATGACTTCATTAGGATTGTTGGCCATGTCTAAATCTTTAGCAATAGCAAAAGCTGTTTCTTTATAATCCCCTGTAATCATAATGGTTTTAATTCCAGCTTTATGACAAAGTTTTATAGAATCTTTAGCTTCTTCTCTTGGTGGATCTATCATACCTACAAGACCAAGAAAAACAAAATTATTTTCAATAGATTCAGAAGAAATATTTTTAGGTAATTCTTCGTAAGTTTTGTAAGCAAAAGCTAATACTCTTAATGCATCTTGAGAAAAGCTTTTATTTATATCTAGTACTTTCTTTTTAATCTCGTCTGTAAACTCTATTACTTCACCTTTTAAGTATATTTTATTTGCCTTTTCTAATATAATATCAGGAGCACCTTTTGTGAAGGAAACAATTTTCCCCTCTAAAAGATTATTGTGGAAGGTAGTCATAAGTTTTCTATCAGAATCAAAAGGGATTTCTTTGATCCTTGGATACTTTTTATTTAAATCATCTTTAATAAAGCCACCTTTCTCGCTTAAGGATAATAGGGAGCCTTCAGTAGGATCTCCAACTATAGTATATTCTTCTCCATCTGAATAGTTTAAGATAGCATCATTACATAAAGTAGCCCCTTTAAGTAAAAGGTTCAAGTTTCCTTCATTTTCTAAATTAACTTTATTATTATTTAATAAAAAATCTCCTTCGATTCCATAACCTTTTCCGGTTATATCAAAGAGTTTATTATCAGTATAGGCTTTCACTACAGTCATTTCATTTTGAGTTAATGTTCCAGTTTTATCAGAACAGACTGCAGTGGTGCTACCTAAAGTTTCAACGGCTAACAATTTCTTTACAATAGCGTTTCTTTTGACCATACTGTTCATTCCTAAGGCCAAAACTATTGTAACTATAGCTGGAAGTCCTTCAGGTATGGCAGCAACGGCTAAGCTAACAGCAATCATAAATATATCTAAGATATTTCTTCCTTGTAGGTATCCAATTAAGAATATTAGAGTACTAATAATTAAACAACCGATGCCTAGATATTTTCCTAATTGGTTTAAATTTGTCTGTAAAGGAGTAGCCTCCTCTTCATAATCCTGAATAGTAGTTGCAATTTTACCTATTTCTGCACTTTCACCAGTTTCTACTACAATTCCTTTTCCTCTCCCATAGGTAACTATAGTACTAGTATAAGCCATGTTTTTCCTATCTCCTAAAGGTGTATCTTTAGAGAAGGTAGTATTACTATTTTTCTCTGCTGGAACAGATTCACCAGTTAGGGAAGATTCATCAATCTTTAAATTAAAAGTATTAATTAATCTTATATCTGCAGGTACAATATCTCCTGTCTCAAGCATTGCTACATCACCAGGAACTAAAGTATCTGCGGGAACTTCCACTATTTCACCATCTCTTAAAACTCTTCCATTAGGAGAAGACATTTTCTTTAGTGCTTCTAAGGACTTTTCAGCTTTTCCTTCTTGTACAACACCTAAAATGGCATTTGCTATTACAATAGATATAATTATTATTGAGTCTACTACTTCACCTACGAAAAAAGAAATTACACTAGAAATTATAAGAATAATAACTAGAATATTACTAAGTTGATAAAATATTTTCTGTAATA
This sequence comes from Tissierellales bacterium, assembly GCA_035301805.1. Lineage (NCBI taxonomy): Bacteria > Bacillati > Bacillota > Tissierellia > Tissierellales > Tissierellales bacterium. Next base: position 7,945 of record DATGTQ010000107.1, on the reverse strand, counting down.
ATGTATCTTTCTTTTCTTCTTTAAGTTGGTTGTAACCATATTCTTTAAGTCTTTTATTTACTTCATCCTGACTTAGTCCTTGGTTTGAATCTACATTTAATTTTTGAAAAATAGAGTCAAAATTTTGCTTATACCAATCCATAGAAATTATCTCCTTCCACTTACAATATATATATTAGTATACCAATATAAAAGACAATTAAAACGAAAGTATGGTAATTAGTAGGAGGATATTGAATTTATCATTATAAGTTGATAAAATTAATTATATTAACATAAGCAATATTAAGGGGGAGTGTTGTGAAAAAAGCTTTTGTTTTTGTGTCCATAGCTGTAATTCTATTATTTGGTTTTTTAACATTAGAAAACTACTTGCAAGTTTCTGTATATCCTATAGTTAAAACTTTTGAATATAATAGGATACTTAAATCGAAAAAAGATTATAAAATTCATGATACTGAAAATTTTTATATATTATATGATGCTAGAATAGATTTTGCCGAAATTACTGGAGAAGTCCTTGAGGAACATTTTCAGGACATATGTAGTACTTTAGATTATTTTCCTAATAAGAAAATTCCAGTAATTATATATGACAATAAAAAAGAATTATTAGAGACTATTAGGTTAGACGAAGAGAATTCACCTGTAGGGGCTTATTATAGTGGTATAGTTCATGTGCTTTCTCCCACGGAATGGGTTGAAGATGAAAATAATATTAATGAGATTTATAGAGAAACTACCCCAGCTATCCATGAGTTTGCCCATTTATTAATTGACGAAAAAACTAAAAATAATTATCCTATCTGGTTTACAGAAGGAATTGCATTATATATAGAAAATGAGATGATAGGCTTAGAGTGGGAAGAAGGAAAGGGTAGGACTTCCAATGTAAGTTTAGAAGAATTAAACAAGAACTTTTCTAGTATAGACCAAGAAATAGCTTATAGAAAATCTTATGAGGTAGTTTCTTCTTTGGCAAATAACTATGGATTTGATAAAATAAATTTATTGTTAGATAGTTTAGGAAGGGGAAAAGGAATAAATAATTCTTTTGAGGCTGTTTTAAAAATAAAAATTGAAGAATTTGATTAGTTTTATTATTATTTTAATATCGGGGGCGTAAAAGATGAAGGTCAAATTTTGTTCACTATCTAGTGGTAGTAGTGGTAACTGTCAGTATATGGAGACGGAGAAAACAAGAGTCCTTATAGACGCTGGACTTAGTGGGAGGAAAATAGAAGATTTATTATCAACTATTAGTGTTTGCCCTACAACTATTGATTCTATTTTAGTTACTCATGAACATAGGGATCATACCAAAGGGGTAGGAATTTTCTCTAGAAGATATGATATTCCTATATATGCTAATGAGGGGACTTGGACTAGTATGGAGGGGATAATAGGAAAAATTGAAGAAAAAAATATAAAAATCTTTAGAACAGAGGAATTTTTTCGGGTAAGAGATTTAGATATATATCCCTTTAGTATATTTCATGATGCAGCAGAACCTGTAGGATACTGTCTCTACCATAATAATAGTAAAATAACTGTATTAACAGATACAGGTTGGGTAAATAATCATATAAAGAATGCTATTAAAGATTCTTCTATTTATCTAATAGAATCGAATCATGATGTAAAAATGTTAAAGGAAGGAAGATATCCTAGATATTTAAAAGATAGGATTATGAGCTCAATTGGACATCTTTCAAATAAAGATTCAGGATCTTTAATTGCTGATGTAATAGAAGGTAAGGGAGAAAAAGTTTTATTGGGGCATTTAAGTAAAGAAAATAACTCTCCTTCATTGGCTTATAATACAGTGAGGGAGATATTGAATGAATCAGGTTTACCAAGTAAAGATATTTCATTAGATCTTACTTTTAGGGAAAAACCATCTATACTATATAATTTTTAATTAGGAGTGAGGAAAATGGGAAATAGTTTTTATCCAAAAAAAAGAAATGGTTTTTTTTCATATGTTTTAGTAGCTATCATTGCTGCAATCATAGGTGGGCTCATAACCCCTTATTTGGCTCCAAGCTTATACGGTAAGATTTTGCCTATGCCAAAAGGTATTGAAACCCAACCTTCAAAGAAAACAGAACAAATAAATATTACTCCACAGGACAGTATTTCTAATGTATCTGCTGTGGCTCAAAAATCTATAAGTTCTGTAGTAGGAATTACTACTGTTGAGGTAGTAAGGGAATTTATTTGGGAAAGACCAGTTGAAGGAGTAGGTTCAGGAGTTATAGTTGATAGTAATGGCTATATTCTTACTAATTCTCATGTAATAGGAGATGGAAAAGCAAAGGAATTAAATGTATTATTTGAAAGTGGAGATAAAATGCCCGGAAAAGTTCTTTGGTCTGATCCAGCCTTAGATTTAGCAATAGTAAAGGTGGATAAAACAGGATTACCAGCTGCTGATTTAGGTGATTCAGATTCTTTAGAAGTAGGTGAATTGGCAGTTGCCATAGGAAATCCTTTAGGTTTAGATTTTCAAAGGACTGTTACTTCAGGGGTAATTAGCGGATTAAATAGAAGCATAAAAATAGATGAATATAATATAATTGAAGATTTGATTCAAACGGATGCTTCTATTAATCCTGGAAACAGTGGTGGACCTTTACTTAATAATAAAGGGCAAGTAATAGGAATAAATACAGCAAAAATTACAACAGGAGAAGGGCTAGGTTTTTCAATTCCTATAAATGAAGTAAAACCTATATTAGAACAAGTAATAAAGGAAGGGGATTTTAAAACTGTATTTTTAGGAATTCAAGGTCTTGAAGTAGCTAAATATGAAAGTGCACTAGGTGTAGAACTAAATGTAGAAAATGGAATAGTAGCAGTAGAAGTATTACCAAATACTCCAGTAGCGAAAGCAGGAGTTAAAAATGGGGATGTAATCACTCATATAGATAAGAAGAAGATTGAAAACTGGAATCAAATGAAAAAAATATTGTTAAAGTATAAAAAAGGTGATAAAGCAAACTTTACTATATATAGAGATGGTAAAGAAATAGAATTAGAGGTAGTCTTTACTCAAGTAAAATAAAGTTTTGTACGCTATGAACCTATAAATTTAGAGGGGGAAACTTATTTGAAAGTTTTTAACATAGGGAATATACCTATTAAAAGCTGGGCCACTGAAGTTGAGGAGGCAGCTTTAAAACAAGCTGAAAATTTATCAAATCTTCCTTTTGCTTATAAACATATAGCCTTAATGGCTGATGTTCATGTAGGTTTTGGCATGCCTATAGGTGGAGTCTTGGCTTCAGATGGGATGATTATCCCTAATGCAGTGGGAGTAGATATTGGTTGTGGAATTATGGCAGTTAAAACTGATATAAAGGAAATTTCTAAAAAACAAATTAAAAAGATAGTTTATAAAGCTCATGAAAATATACCTTTAGGTTTTAAACATCATAAGAAAGAAGTAGAATGGGAAGGATTTCAAAAAGCACCTAAGTATGAGGTAGTACAAAAGGAATTAAAAGCCGCTACTAAACAATTGGGGACTTTAGGTTCCGGGAACCATTTTATGAGTATGGAAAAAGGTAGCGATGGACATATATGGCTGATGATACATTCAGGAAGTAGAAACTTTGGATATAAAATAGCCAATTATTATAATAAGGTTGCTAATAAAATTAATAAGAAAACTAAACTTATTCCTAAAAAATATGATTTAGCGGGTCTCTCCATTGATTCCAAAGAAGGAAGGGAATATTATGATGCAATGAATTATAGTCTTAAATTTGCAGAGGCTAATAGAGAGAAATTGTTTGAACAGTTTTATGAAATATTTGCAAAGGAAACTAAATCAAAGGATATATTAAAAACCGTATCTATTCATCATAATTATGCTAGTATAGAAGAACATTTTGGAAAAGAAGTAATAGTTCATAGAAAAGGTGCTATTAGAGCAGAAAAAGGAGAGTTAGGCATAATTCCAGGTTCAATGGGGACACCGTCCTATATAGTCGAAGGATTGGGAAATAAGGAAAGCTTTAAAACTTGCTCTCATGGTGCAGGAAGGGTAATGTCCAGAAGAAAGGCAAACAAAGTCATAACGGAAGAGATAGCTAATAAAGCTATGGAAGGTATAATATTTAAAGGTTGGAAGAAAGACTATTCAGAAGCACCTATGGCTTATAAGGATATAGAAGAGGTTTTAGAAAATCAAAGTGATTTAGTAAAACCACTAGTAAAATTAAGACCATTAGGGGTAATAAAAGGGTAGTAGGTAAACAAATATAGTAAGGTTAATATTATTATAAGCCTTACTATATTTTTTGATAAAAAAAAGAAAATTTAAATGGTATAAATATTTAATTAGCGGTATAATCTATACAATGTACATGAGGAGGGAAAAAATGAAACTACTTTTGACAAACGATGATGGAATTTTTGCAAAAGGTTTACATACCTTGGCTAAAGAATTAGAAAAAGACCACGAAGTTGTTATAGTAGCTCCGGAAAGTGAGAAAAGTGCTACGGGTCATGCAATAACAATTTCAAATTCTTTATTAGTCAAAAAAGTTGAACTTCCAGGTATAAAATCAAAGGCCTATAGTGTTTCGGGCACACCAGCAGATTGCGTTCGTGTTGCTTTAGATAAGTTAGTAGAAGATAAAGTGGATATGGTGCTATCTGGCATAAACATGGGACTTAATTTAGGTATGGATGTACTTTATTCGGGTACTGTGTCTGCTGCTATTGAAGCAAATATATATAATATACCATCCATAGCAGTATCAGCTGAATATAAAGATGGAAAGGCATGCTATGAAATTGGAGCAAAATATTCAAAAGATGTATTAGAAAAATCCAAAGAAAATTCTATAAGGAATAATATAGTATTAAATGTAAATACCCCTTATTTAGATGAAGAAGAGGTAAAAGGTATTCAAGTATGTAAAATAGGTGAGGTTATATACGACTATTATTTTATAGAAAATGATAATGAAAATGGTGATTTAACATTAAAGATAAAAGGAAGAGAAGATAAACAGTTTAAAGAGGGTACCGATAGACATTTTCTAAAAGAAGGTTATGTAACTGTAACTCCTCTTCATTATGATTTAACAAACTTCCAGTTAATGAAAGAAGTAAAAGGTTGGTTTTAAGGTGGGGTTGTATATTCCACCTTTTTTATTTCATTCTCTATTAACTTTTTCAATTGATTCTTTTTTTCTGTATTTTTTTTTCTTTCATATGTAGATAAATTATTAGTTATAGTTTTTTTTATTTTAGCAGGTTTATCGGAAAGTATCACAATCTTATCTCCTAAAACTAAAGCTTCTTCAATATCGTGAGTAACTAAGATACAGGTTTTATTCTCTAATTTTTTCACTTTTGTAAAAAATTCTATGGTAGTTTGTTTTGAGTTAATATCTAAGGATTTAAAAGGCTCATCCATTATAAGTATACTAGAGGGATATACAAAGGCTCTTAAAATATTTACTTGTTGTCTCATACCACCGCTTAACTTTGTAGGATAATAATATTTGTATTTTCTTAAATTGATTAATTTCAAATACTTATCTATAATATTTTCCCTATCCTTTTTAGTCATTTTATCCTTTAATACAAACTCTATATTTTCTTTTACATTCTTCCATTCAAATAATCTATCTTCTTGAAAAACAAAACTTATATTTCTTTTTTCAAATCCAATAATTTCTCCAGAATCTTTATTAGCTATTCCTGCTATTATATTAAGAAGAGTGGTTTTACCACATCCTGAAGGACCTAAAATACAGGTAATTTTATTTTTTTCAAATTCAATACTTATATCATTTAAAACCTTCAATTTTTTATATCCTTTACCTATATTTTTAACTTCATATTTCAAAATATCACTTCCATTGTTTAATTCTTTTTAAAAACCTTTTTCCTACTCCTAATATATATTCAAATAAACTCATAATTAAAAGGATTATTATAATCCAAGCAAAAATGCCAGAGGTATTTAAATATAGTTTTTCTAATTGTAGACTACCTCCTATACTATATTTTGGCTGTGCTAGAGCTTCTCCTGCTATAACCATCTTTAAGTTAAGTCCTAATGTAGATGTTAAAATTGTTTCTAAGCTAATAAATATACTTGGAATATAAATATCTTTTATAAGGGTAGATTTACTTACTTTATATACTTTAGCCATGTCAATAATCTTAGAGTCTACATATAATATTCCATTTAAAACAGCTTCGTATAATATGGGGAAGACTGTAATAAAACCTATGAATATAGGGAGAATATTAGGATTCAACCAAATAAGAGCTAATATTATTATTGCTATTGTTGGAACAGATTTTAAAAACTTTAATATAGGCATTATAAAATTAAATACAAATTTTGAAAAGTTGGATAAGAGACCTAATATAATTGCTAAAGATAGAGAAATTAAAAAGCCTGTAAGACTTCTTAATAAAGTCATTTTTATTGTGAGGAAAAAATACTCATCTTTAACTATATTCATTAAATTTGTTAAAGTGCTTTTAATAGTAGGAATTAATACTTCATTATCCATAAGTTTTGATAATAAAATCCAAAGGCATATAATAAGAAGTCGTGGAAATATAGAATATTTCTTATCTTTCAAAATAAAACTCTTCATTTGGAAGCTTATTTCCTATAAACTCAGGTGCAAAATCTAATATTACTTTAAAGAATATTTCATATTCTTTTTTACAATCTTTTGTTTCTACAAAATTTATATTCATTCTATTTTGCCCCTCTATTATAGTTTCTTTTTTTATGCTAATTTCTAAATCATTTGCATAATCTCCAAGTCTTTCAGGATTTTCTAATGCCCATTCTTGGCTCTTCTTATATTCCTTCAGAAATTTTTCTATAAAATCTCTGTTGTTTTCTAATAAATCCTGTTTAATTATTAAACTTGCCTGAGGATAGCCATTAGCATTTCCCGTTATATCTTTCCACTCTTCATTTAAATTAAATATGACTTTTGCATTTCCTTTTTCCATCATTATATTGGTAGCTAAAGGTTCTGGAAGAACTGCTAAATTTGTTTTTCCTCCTATAAAAGCTGGTCCTAATTCTGATTCTGCATTCAAATAATTAATTTCTACATTTTCATTAGGATCTAAACCATTATTAGAAAGGATATATTGAAGGACTATATCAGGAGTGAGCCCTCTACCGATAGAATATATTTCTCTTCCTTTTAAATCTTTGAAATTCTTTATATCTTCAGTACTAGTGATGTAAAAAGAACCCCATACTGAAGTTCCAACTAACTTATATGGAATACTTTTATTAAATGCTTGAGCCGCTAAGTTTGAAGGAACAATAGCAATATCCGCTTCCCCTTTCATTATTTTTGATACTAAGATATCGGGAGATTCTTGCATTTCATAATCAATAGTTATATCTTCACTTATACCTGGATTTTCCTTAGCCAGTTTAGCAACTGTTAGAGCTGGTACACCATTTGGGTAATAAAACTTTATATCATTAGGTTTTTGCGTTTTATTACAGCCAACAGCTATTAATAACGTAAGTATGAAACTTAAAATTAGTAAAAGATTTTTTCTTTTCATATTTTATATCACTCCTATTTAAGTCAAGTATTATTTTAATACGTATATTGTTTTTTATTAAATGTATTTTTTAGGTATTTAATCAAAACATTTGATAAAAATGTTTAATAAAATATCTATTTTTATCTAAGATTTATTAATTGACCTTTATTTAAATTTCTATATATAACTACACTATATGCTACTTATTCAAATACATATCTCCTTTTTCAAAAAAGTTCTATAGTTGTTATACTATTTTTTTATCTAAAAATGGTATAATAAACTGGAATATTAAAAGGGTAGGTGTAACTTTTCGTGGATATAAGAAATAGTGAAAAGGCGTACATATACAGAAGAGATAAGAAAAAATGCTTTTATTGTG
>DATGTQ010000106.1 GCA_035301805.1 Tissierellales bacterium | reverse complement strand
TTTTTTCAATTCTTTTTGTATTTTTTCAATTACTCTTTTCTCCATTCTTGATACAGTCATTTGAGATATGCCCAATTCTTCAGCTATAGATACTTGAGTTTTTAAATTAAAATATCTATCTATAAGTATTTTTTTCTCCATATCATTTAGATCTTTTGTTCCTTTTATTAAAAGATCTTTATTTTCAATCCTATCAAAATGTTCATCTTCTACACCTATTAAATCTGATAAATTTACATCCTTATCATCAGTACTTGAATCATAAGTTAAATCTAAAGATTGAGGAGTATAAACTTTACTTGCTTCCATAGCTTCTAATATCTCTTCTGGAGTACTCTTTAAATATTCTGCTATATCGTCTACTGTAGGGGCATGTTGTAATTTTTGATTAAGATGTATTTTTGCATTATTAATTTTTTTAGATAGTTCTTGTATTCTTCTTGGTACCCTTATAGTCCAGCCTTTATCTCTAAAATGTTTCTTTATTTCCCCTATAATAGTAGGTGTTGCAAAGCTAGAAAACTTATAGCCCTTATCTATATCAAATCTATCAACAGCATAAATAAGTCCTATAGAAGCAACTTGAAAAATATCATCATAATCAATTCCTCTATTTACATATTTTTTTGAAAGTATTTCAGCTATATACAAGTTTTTTTCAATAAGCAATTCCCTAATATCATTATCTTGAGTCTCTTTATATATTTTAAACAAAGTTTCATTATCTAATTTCTCATAGTTTATATTTTCTTTATCTTTATAATGAACCTGTTTATTCATCAATACCATCCTCTATATTTTTAATCATTTTAATACCTTTTTTTGAAAAATAAACTTCATCCATTAGGGACTTTATAATTAATATACCCAATTCTTTTTCTTTTTCATTTTCCTCTATATCTTCTATAACATCTTGAACTTCCATTATAAATTTATCTTTCTCTATTTTATAATTTATATATAGCTCGTCCTTCTTACCAAGTGCATTAGTACAGGCCTCAGCAATAGCCACTTTAACATCTTCTATTCCTTCAATATCTAATCCTATATTGTTTGCAATAGCAGATGTTGTTAATCTAACAACTCCTACATAGTCTGGCTTACTGGGTAATACCAATTTTATAACTTCATTATTCATTTTTTTCACTCCTTGATTATAAATACCTTATCTAAACCAGTAATATCAAACAACTTTTTAATATTTGGTTTTATGTCAGTCATAATAATGTCATGTTCCATTTCCTTTGTATTTTTCAATATACTTATTAAAACTCCTAATCCTGTACTATCTAGATAATTAAGGTTTTCTCCTTTTATCATTATGTCACCTTTTTTATCTTTCAACGCATTAGTTAAGACTTCTTTAAACTTTGGTGAAGTGTAGATATCTACTTCTCCCTTAGGTTCTATTATCCAAGTTTTTTTCCCTTCATCAAAATTAATTTTCATATCTAAAGCCACAATTTTCCACCCCCTCAAGATTAAATATAATATAATTTATATACATTCTATAATAAGACCATTTCAAAGTAAAGAATAAGCATACTCTAGAGTATGCTTATTCTTCTTCCACATATTTTGCCACTGCCATTACCTTATCATCATCATTTATTCTCATTAATTTTACTCCTTGAGTACTTCTACCCATTTCAGATATACCCTTTACCTTTAATCTAATTATAACACTAGCTAAGGATATAATCATTATTTCATCTTCTTTAGATATAACTTTAGCAGATACTAAATTACCAGTTTTTTCTCTAATATTATAGGTTTTAACTCCCTTTCCGCCTCTATTTTGAACCTTATATTTTTTCATAGGAGTTCTCTTACCATAACCTTTTTCGCTTATTACTACTAAATAATCATCTTTTTTTACAAGATCCATAGATACTACATTATCATCTTTATTTAATGTAATAGCCTTAACTCCTCTAGCGGCTCTACCAATAATCCTTACATCTTTTTCATGGAATCTAATGGCCATTCCATTTTTAGTTATTACTATAATTTCTTTATTTCCATCAGTTTTTCTTACATCTATTAATTCATCATCCTCATCTAAATTAATAGCTATTATACCTGTTTTTCTTATATTATGATATTCATCAAGAGAAGTTTTTTTAATGGTACCTTCTTTAGTCATAAATACTAAATTATTCTTATCATGATAGGTTTTAATAGGTATTACTGCATTTACTTTTTCATCTCCACTAATATTTAATAAGTTAATTATAGCTGTTCCTCTAGCTTGCCTTCCACCTTCAGGTATTTCATAACCCTTTAGAGCATATACTTTCCCAGTATTAGTAAAGAAGAGTATTGTATCATGAGTTGATGTAATAAATAAATCTTGTACAAAATCTTCATCTCTAGTAGTCAATGCCGTAATTCCTCTACCACCTCTATTTTGAGCTCTATAGGTGTTTTCTGGCATTCTTTTAATATATCCAAGATGAGTTAAAGTTATTATTACATCTTCTTCTTCTATCATATCTTCTATATCTATTTCATCATCTGCTGGCATTATTGCACTTCTTCTATCATCACCGTACTTTTCTTTTATTTCTAATAGTTCATCTTTTATTATTTTGTATATTAATTGTTCATTACCAAGTATCTCTTTATATCTAGCTATTTCTTTTATAAGCTTTCCATATTCCTCATCAATTTTGTCTCTTTCTAAACCAGTAAGCCTTCTAAGTCTCATGTCTAATATAGCTTGAGATTGTTTATCTGTAAGCCCAAAACTTTTCATAAGTTTTTCTTTTGCTAATTTTTCATCTTTAGAATTTCTAATTATATTAATTACCTCGTCAATATGATCTAAAGCTATTCTTAACCCCTCTAAAATATGGGCCCTTTGTTCTGCCTTATTTAAATCAAATTGAGTTCTTTTTATAATAATATTTTTTTGATGGTTTAAATAATGAGTTAGTATTTCTTTTAAATTTAGTATTTTAGGTTCATCGTCTACTAATGCAAGCATTATAACCCCAAAAGTTACTTCAAGTTGTGTTTGCTTATATAATTTATTTAGCACAACACGAGGGTTTGAATCCCTTTTTATTTCTATAACCATTCTCATACCTTTTCTATCAGATTCATCCCTAAGATCGGAAATACCCTCTATCTTTTTATCTCTTACCAACTCAGCTATTTTTGTAATCAATCTAGCTTTATTTACCTGATAAGGCAGCTCTGTTACTATTATCCTATTTCTTCCTCTATTCATTTGCTCGATTTCGGCTTTAGCTCTTATTTTTATTTTTCCTCTTCCAGTTTTGTAAGCGGAATTTATTCCTTCTAACCCCATAATTAAAGCTGCTGTTGGAAAATCTGGACCTTTAATAGATTTCATTAGCCCATCTATATCTACATCTGGATTATCAATAAGCATAACTAATCCATCAACTACCTCACCTAAATTATGAGGAGGAATATTTGTGGCCATACCTACTGCTATACCAGAAGAACCATTAACTAAAAGGTTTGGAAATCTACTTGGAAGAACTACAGGTTCTTTTAATGATTCATCAAAATTTGGTCTATAATCTATTGTGTCTTTATTTATATCTCTAAGCATTTCTATAGACATTTTAGTCATTTTTACTTCTGTATAACGCATGGCCGCTGGACTATCACCATCTACTGAACCAAAGTTACCATGACCATCTACTAGGGTATATCTAGTATTAAAATCTTGAGCAAGTCTTACCATAGCATCATAGACTGAAGTATCTGAATGTGGATGATATTTACCTAATACATCTCCTACTACTCTTGCAGATTTTCTATACTGTTTATTAGGAGAAAGACCTAGTTCATTCATAGCATAAAGGATTCTTCTATGAACAGGCTTTAATCCATCTCTTACATCAGGAAGGGCTCTACTTACTATAACACTCATTGCATAATCTAAATAAGACTTTTTCATCTCTTCTTCTATATTTACATTTATTACTTTTTCTGTTTCTTTGTCCATATTTTACCCTCCTTAAACATCTAAATTCTTAACTAATTTAGCATTTTTTTGTATAAATTCTCGTCTAGGTTTAACTTTATCTCCCATTAAAGTAGTAAATATTTCATCTGCAGCCATAGCATCTTCTATACTTACTTTTAATAAAGTTCTAGTACTAGGATCCATAGTTGTCTCCCATAATTGCTCTGGATTCATTTCCCCGAGCCCTTTATATCTTTGTATTGAATAATTAGAATCACCTATATCTTTAACAATTTCTTCAAGTTCATTATCACTATAAACATAATGTTCAGCTCTTCCTTTTGATATTTTATATAAAGGAGGTTGAGCAATATATATATGTCCATTTTCTAAAAGTTCTTTCGTATACCTGTAGAAAAATGTTAATAATAAAGTTCTAATGTGAGCCCCATCTACGTCGGCGTCTGTCATTATAATTATTTTTCCATATCTTAGTTTACTAATATCAAATTCACTACCTATTCCAACACCAAAAGCTGTAATCATTGCCTTTATCTCTTCAAATCCCAATATTCTATCTAATCTAGCTTTTTCAACATTCATTATTTTTCCTTTTAAAGGCAATATAGCTTGATATTCTCTTTCTCTTCCCTGCTTAGCACTACCTCCAGCTGAATCCCCTTCAACTATGAATATTTCCGTTATTTTAGAGTCATTAGATTGACAATCTGCTAATTTACCTGGAAGAGTAGTATTATCTAAGATACTTCTTTTTCTAGATATTTCTCTTGCCTTTCTTGCTGCTTCCCTTGCCCTTGAAGCTTGTAAAGCTTTTTCTATAATTATTCTAGCTGGATTAGGATTTTCTTCTAAAAACTTATCTAATTCTTCTGAAACCAAGGAATCTACAATACTTCTTACTTCGCTATTTCCTAATTTTGTTTTGGTTTGTCCTTCAAATTGTGGTTCTAAAAGCTTTACTGATAGTATTGCTGTTAACCCTTCTCTAATGTCATCTCCCTGAAAATTATCCTCTTTTTCTTTTAAAAAATTGTTTCTTCTAGAATAATCATTTATAGTTCTTGTAAGTGCTGATCTAAATCCACTTAAATGAGTTCCACCCTCCTGAGTATTTATATTGTTAGCAAAGGTAAAAACATTTTCTGCATAAGAATCTGTATATTGCATTGCAACTTCAACGGATGTACCTTCTTTTTCTATTTCAAAATAAACTATTTCTTTATGAATAGGGGTTTTATTTCTATTTACATATTCTACAAAGGCTTTAATTCCTCCTTCATAATGAAATTCCTCTTTTTCCCTATGTCTTTTATCTTCTAATATTATTTTTATACCTTTATTTAAAAAAGCCATTTCCCTAAGTCTATGCTCTAATGTTTCAAAATTAAATATAATATCCTCAAAAATTTCATCATCTGGTTTAAAGCTAATGGTAGTACCAGTATCTTTTGTAGTTCCAACAACTTCTAATTCAGTTTCTGGTATACCTTTTTTAAACTTTTGTACATATTTTTTACCATCTCTTTTAACTTCAGCTATTAACCAGCCTGAAAGAGCATTTACTACAGATACACCTACTCCGTGAAGCCCTCCAGAAACTTTATAAGCTCCAGCATCAAATTTTCCACCTGCATGAAGTATAGTCAACACAGTTTCTACTGTTGATTTTCCTGTTTGAGGATGAATACCTACTGGAATACCACTTCCGTTATCTTTTACCGTCACAGAATTATCTTTATTTATAATAATAGATATAGTATCACATTCACCAGCCAAAGCTTCATCTATACTATTATCCACTACTTCATATACCAAATGGTGAAGACCCTTTGGTCCTGTACTACCTATGTACATACCAGGTCTTTTTCTAACTGGTTCTAGTCCTGTCAATACTTGAATTTGATCTACTGAATATTCCCTTTTGCTATTTTTATTAGTCATTTATTTCCCTCCATTACAGTTAAATTCTTAGAATTAATAACTTCTCCTTACAAGTGTTTTAGAAGAAATTTTTGACTTATATATTTTGTTTTTAGAAGTTATGATATAAGTTCTAATGTTTTTATCTTCCCTGTTGACATCAATTCTTTCTCCCATAAATTCTAATAGGTTTTTAGTGTCCTCAGATTTTAGAGAAGCTTTAGCATCAATTATTGCCACTATTTCTTTTTTAGGTATCAAATTATTTTCTCCAATGTGTAAAAACATATTATATATCCCCTTTTTCATATACATCTCCATTATTTATATAAAATATCTTTTTCTTTATATCTTCCATTTCCTCTATTTCAATCACATCTGTGGAGGTTACTATGGTTTGTAAATTACTAAAATTATTTATTAAATACTTTCTTCTATCTTCATCTAATTCGGATAGTACATCATCAAGAAGTAATATAGGATATTCACCTTTTTCTTTTTTTATAAGTTCAACTTCTGCTAATTTAATCGACAAAACAGCGGTCCTTTGCTGACCTTGTGAAGCAAAGGACCTAGTGTCAAGATCATTAATAAGAATTTTAATATCATCCCTATGAGGCCCTATTCCTGTAGTACCTTTAAATAAATCCCTTTTTCTATTTTGTTTTAGTCTATATAAAAAATCTTTTTCAATTATATCTTTTACATTTTTTGTTTCAGTTACATTTGTAATATAATTTAATGTTAAATCTTCCATATTATTAGTCAGTTTTTTATGAACTAAATTTGATACATAAGAAAGATCATTTATAAATTTATTTCGTTCAATAATAATTTCAGTTCCTATATTTGCTAGTTGAAAATCAAAAATATCCAAAAGTTGTCCATTATTTTTTTTAGATTTTAATAAATTATTCCGTTGAAAAAGTATTTTATTGTATCTACTAATATTATATTCATACAAAGGCTTTATTTGAATAATCTCCATGTCTAAAAAATTTCTCCTTACAAAAGGTCCATCTTTTATTAGCCTTAAATCTTCTGGAGAAAAAATAACAACATTTAGACCGCTGTGTAATCTTTTGTGCTTTTCTAACTCAACTTTATTTATTCTAATTATTTTTGTTTTATTTCTGTCTAATTTAATTTCTATTAATTTTTCCTTGTTCTGGGATTTTAATAATGCTCCAATATAACTTACATTTTTATTAAAATTAATTATATCTTTGTCGGAATTTGTCTTAAAAGATTTTCCTGTAGAACAAAAATATATAGATTCTAGTAAATTAGTCTTTCCTTGAGCATTCTTTCCTATGAATAAATTAACACCTTTATTTAGTTGAATATTTAAACTACCATAGTTTCTAAAATTTATAAGCCTAAGATTTTTAACATACAATAAAAGCACCTCACAAAATAAAAGCTCCATCTATCATATCACAATATACTCTCCTATGCCTAATATCTCTATCTTATCATCTTTTCTTACTTTTTTACCCCTTTCCGTGGCTATTTTGCCGTTTACCTTAATATTTCCATTTTTAATAATTATCTTTCCTTCACCGCCAGTTTCAACTACCCCAATATATTTTAAAAACTGGTCTAATTTAATATATTCTGTTTCTATTTTTATTTTTTTCATAAATATCCTTTCCTTAATAATCTTCTTGTGCCAATCTTACTGGTAATACTAAATAAGTGTAGTTATCTACACCAGCTGGTTTAATAATACAAGGATTTAAACTTCCCATAAAGTATAATTCTAATTCCTCAGAATCAATAACCTTAATACCATCTAAAATATATCTAGAATTAAAAGCAATATTCAAATCTTCACCTTCTAAATCTACCAACAACTCTTCATATACATTTCCAATTTCAGAATTAGATTTAATTACAATCTTATCATTAGATATGTTTAATTTTACTAAATTTGCTTTTTCTTCTCTTGCCAGTAAAGATGCTCTCCCTAAACTATCTTGTAATAATTTTTTATCTACTATAAGTTTTGTTTTATGATCATTTCGGATAATATCTCTATAATTTAAAAATTGTCCTTCTAATAGTCTTGAGAAAACTAATGTTTCACCTATGTCAAAAATAATATGACCAGGAGCTAATGTAATTTTTAAATCTTCTTCATCATCTTCAAGAATTTTAGTTAACTCGTTTAAGGTTCTACTTGGAATAACTATTTTTACATCCTCTGATGATTCAATATTTATGTTTCTTAAAGCTAATCTATAACCATCTAAAGCTACAAAAGAAACTTGACCTTTTACAATTTCCAGAAGTACTCCAGTTAAAATAGGTCTAGTTTCATCTTGAGTAGTTGCAAAAACTGTTTGTCTTATAGATTCTTTAAATAAATCTCTGGGTATATTAAAACTAAGCTTATCTATTAACGTAGGTAACTCTGGAAATTCATTAGCTGGATTACCTACTAAATTAAATTCAGTATTTTCACAAACTATATTAATATTATTATCTACTACTTTTATATCAATAGGAGCATTAGGTAACATCCTAACAATGTCCCTAAAAATTTTGGAATTTACTACAATAGAACCTTCCTCCAATATATCTGCTTTTACATAAGTTTCTATTCCTATGTCTAAATCAGTACCTGTTAATTTAATTTTATCATTTTTCGTCTCAATTAATATACCATCTAATATTGGTAAAGTTGTTTTTGAAGAAATTCCCTTTTGTACTATATTTGTTCCTTTTGATAAATCTCTTTGTTCTACTTGTATTCTCAATTGAAAATGACCTCCTTAATTTTGCTATATAGAAAGATAGAAGGATATATATAGTAGTAATAGTAATAGGGGGTGTTTATATGTGGATAACCCTATCTAGTAGCTGAATTTGTAAAGTTATTGGATTTAATAACTTGTGTATAATAAAATAATAACTATCATTTTTATCCACACTAATCAACAGAACTGACATTCTTTAAAATGTCAACAGTTTATTAACAGCCTTATTAACAGATTTTTGTTGATTATTCCCCTTTAATTTCTTTTATTACAGATTCAATTTTACCACTAAAATCTTCACTTTCTTCCATTTCTTTAGATATTTTATCACATGCATGTATAACGGTAGTGTGATCTCTACCTCCAAATTCATCTCCTATCTTAGGTAAAGATAAATCTGTTAATTCTCTAGTTAAATACATAGCAATTTGTCTCGGAAAGGCTATAGCCCTTGTCCTTTTTTTTGAATTGAAATCTTCTAATTTAATATCATAATGCTCAGTAATTATTTTTTTAATAAGATCTACAGTAATTTCTTTAGGTTTGTTATTGGCAATAATATCTTTTAATGCTTCTTCAGCTAGTTCTACCGTTACTTCTTTATTAGTCAAAGAAGAATAGGCTACTATGCGAATGAGAGCACCTTCCAGTTCTCTAATATTAGATTGTATTTTAGTTGCTATATAGTGCATCACATCATTGGGAACGCTTATATTTTCCACACTTGCTTTTTTTCTAAGAATAGCAATTCTTGTTTCTAAATCTGGAGCTTGTATATCAGCTAAAAGCCCCCATTCAAATCTGGATCTTAATCTATCTTCTAAAGTAGGAATTTCTTTAGGGGGTCTATCACTAGATATAATAATTTGTTTATTTGCTTCATGTAATGAATTAAATGTGTGAAAAAACTCTTCCTGAGTCCTTTCTTTACCAGCTATAAACTGAATATCATCTATTAATAGGACGTCAATATTTCTATATTTGTTTCTAAATTCATCATTTCTGTCATCTCTTATTGAGTTAATTAGTTCATTTGTAAATTTCTCAGAAGAAACATAAACAACCTTTGATTTAATATTTTGATTTAGAACATAATGAGCTATTGCATGCATTAAATGAGTTTTTCCTAACCCTACACCTCCATATATAAATAAGGGATTGTAAGCTTGTGCAGGGGCTTCTGCAACAGCTAAAGATGCTGCGTGAGCAAAACGATTACTGTTTCCAATAACAAAAGTATCAAATGTATATTTTGGGTTTAGTTGAGATCTTTGCTTCATATCTGAATTTTCAACGTTTTGTTGTTGTTTATTATCAATATTATTAGTAGCTATTGAATTTTCGCCGGGTATAGTAAAACTAATATCGTAATTTTTATTAGTTGCTTGCTTTATAGCGTTTTTTATTAGATTTAGATACCTGCCTTCTAAAATGCTTTTAGTAAAATCATTTGGAACTGCAAGCAATATGTCATCATTTTCCATAGATAATGGTTCAATGGGTTTTAACCATGTATTAAAACTTACTTCTGTAAGTTCAACTTTTATTAATTTTAATGTATTATTCCAAATATCTTCTAAGTTAGAAACCATATTTTAATCCTCCTATTTAGTTAGAAATTATAACCATAATAAAAAAGTTTATAACGTAAAAGCTAATTATCAACATAATTATCCACAGAATAATTTAAAAAGCATAAAAATATTTTTATAATAAATAAATTGGATTTTGTGGATATTATATTGACATTTTGTTAATAATTGAGGAAAAACGAATAAAAATAATATTACCCACAATTATTATGATATATTAAATGTGGATAATAACCTTGAAGTTAAGAGGGTGTTACTATATTTTAAAAACTGGAATCAATAGTTATGCACAAGATATCCACACTTTGTGTATAACCTAATAGAAGGATAGTTTTTTATGTAAATATCCACACCCTATTTTATATTATCAAAATCTAACACAATTATCAACAGTTTTATCCACAATATTAAAATTTGTGATTAATTTTACTGTGGATAGCATTAGTTTAAAATTCTTGACATAAATAGTTGCTACAATTATAATCAATAGTAGTATTTATGTTTTCTTTGGGAAAACTATAATTATAATAGATATCTATTGTTTGAATTTTTAAGGAGGTGTACAAGTAATGAAAAGAACTTATCAACCAAAAAAAAGAAAAAGAAGTAAAAATCATGGGTTTAGAAGTAGAATGAAAACTAAGTCCGGAAGAGAAGTTATTAAGAGAAGAAGAAGGAAAGGCAGAAAGAAATTATCAGCATAAGGCCGCAGAAGTGGCCTTTTTATAGTAATACTAAGGAGTATTCCCATGGATAAAAGATATAGACTTAGAAAAAACAGTGAATTTCAAAAAATCTATAAAAGAGGTAAAAATTACTGGAATAAATATGTAGTTTTATATACTATGAAAAATGGACAAAATTATACAAGGGTGGGCTTTTCTTTAACGAAAAAATATGGAAATAGTGTAGAAAGAAATAGAATTCGGAGACAGATGAAAGAAATTTACAGATTGAATAGTAATAGGGTAGTAGGAGGATATGACTTAATTTTCATTCCAAAAATAAGAACAAAAGGTGCTACTTATGAAGAGATTGAAGATGCAATGCTTGGATTGCTAAAAAGAAGTCATCTACTAAGGACTAGGTGAGTTGAATGTCGAAAATAGTTATACTTTTAATAAAATTTTATCAAAAGTATATTTCAAAATATATTCTTGTAGGAAGACATTGTCGATTTTATCCAACTTGCTCCCAGTACTCTATAGAAGCTTATAGTAAGTATGGTTTTTTTAAAGGAAGTTACCTAACAGTAAAAAGAATAGTCCGATGTAATCCATTTAATCCTGGAGGATATGATCCACTTGAATGATAGGGGGTTAATTATGTCAAAGTTATTTGCCAAACCATTAGGGGCTCTACTGAAATTTGTATTCGATATGATATCTAAGGCTGGTGGTGGTGTAGAGCCAGAAATTATTTCGTTTTATGCTATAGCAATAATTCTTACTACTATAATATTTAAACTTATATTATTGCCATTAGGTTTAGCACAAAGTAAGTCTACAAGAAAAATGCAAGAGATCCAACCTAAGTTAAAAGAAATACAGGAAAAATATAAAAATGATCCGCAAACACAACAAGCTAAGACAATGGAACTTTATAAAGAAAATAATATGAACCCTTTCGGTTCATGTTTAATAATGCTTGTTCAATTACCTATACTTTTCGGTTTTTTTCGTGTAATGAGAGAGCCAATTGAATACGTTTTTAAAAGTGAAGCAGCTTATGCAGCCATAAGTAAAACTTTTCTCTGGATTAAAAATTTAGAACAGCCAGACCCATATTTATGGGGGTTACCATTATTAGCTGGAGTTACAACGTTTTTACAAAGTAAATTAATGACTGCAGAAACTGCTACCGATCCAAAAGCGGGAAGCACCCAAAGAACTATGAATATTATGTTACCTTTTATGATATTTTGGGCGGCAAGAAGTTTTCCAGCAGGATTAGCTTTATATTGGGTAATCGGAAATACATTCCAGATAGTCCAATCGTTGATTACTAATAGGTCTTTGGGCAAGATTAAGGAGGATTTAGATTAATATGAGGTCTGTAGTAAAAACTGCTAAAACTGTAGAAGAAGCTATTAGAGAAGGATTGAGGGAGCTTGGTGCAGATAAGGACGACGTTACTACTGAAATTTTAGAAGAGCCAAGTAAAGGAATTTTTGGATTTATTGGGACTAAAGAAGCAAAGGTAAAAATAACAGTTGTTAATGACCCAGTGAAAATAGCAAAAAGCTTTATAGATGAACTTTTAAATAAGATGGATATTGAAGGCACTAGCATGGTAAAAAAAGAAGGCTCTATATTGCATGTAGAAATAACGGATATAGTTTCATCAGATACAGGAATAGTAATAGGAAGAAGAGGGAATACTATAGATGCTATCCAATATCTTTTAAGTTTAGTTGTAAATAAAGATAGGGAAAATTATATAAAAACTATAGTTGATGTTAAAGGATATAGGGAAAGAAGAGAAGAAACCTTAATAAGATTAGCAAACAAAATGGCACGTAAAGCTAAAAGTAGTAATAGGCCTGTTAAATTAGAGCCTATGAACCCTTATGAAAGAAGGATTATTCATTCTGCCCTTCAGGACGAAGAAAATATTAAAACTTATAGTGAAGGAAAAGAGCCTTATAGGAAAATTGTCATAGAATTAAGATAATCTAAACCCAGTGAAAACTGGGTTTGTCTTATCTAGAAGGGGTGATAAGTAATGAGTGATACAATTGCTGCTATATCTTCTGCAGTAGGAGAAGCTGGAATTGGAATAGTTAGAATGAGTGGGCCAAAGTCCTCAGAGATAGTAAAAAAAATATTTAAGAGAAAAAATAATAAAAAAATTGAAAATATAGAAAATAGAAAATTAAACTATGGCTATATTATAAGGCCAGAAGATAGCAAAATAGTAGATGAAGTGTTAATGGTATATATGGAGGCCCCTCATACTTATACAAGGGAAGATATAGTTGAAATATATTGTCATGGTGGAATTATTTCGGTTACTAATATACTAGAAATAATTCTAAACAATGATGCTAGGTTAGCTGATGCTGGAGAGTTTACTAAAAGGGCATTTTTAAATGGTAGACTAGATCTGTCTCAAGCAGAAGCAGTTATAGATATCATTAAAGCAAAAACAAATAAAAGCTATGAATTGTCTTTAAATCAATTAGAAGGTGGATTGTCTTCTAAAATACAAGATATCCAAAATGTTTTGTTGGATATGATAGCCCATGTAGAGGTTTCAATTGATTTTTCTGATGAGGATATTGAGGAAGTAACTTATGAAGAATTAGATGAAAAGGCTAATATTGTATTAGGAGATATTGAACAATTGATAAGTACGGCTGATAAAGGTAAAATATTAAGGGAAGGATTAAATACTGTTATTCTTGGAAAACCTAATGTAGGAAAATCTTCTTTTTTAAACTCTATACTGAGAGAGAATAGGGCAATAGTTACTGATATTCCAGGAACCACTAGAGATATTATTGAAGAATATGCTAATATTGATGGAATTCCATTAAAGCTTATTGATACTGCTGGAATTAGATATACTGAAGATTTAGTAGAAAAAATGGGTGTAGATAGAGCCAAGAAAGAAGTTGAAAGGGCAGATTTAATTATTGCAATCTTTGATAGTTCTGTAGAACTTTCTAAGGAAGATTATGATATATTAGAGATTGTTAAGGATAAAAATGCTATAATCTTATTAAACAAAACTGATTTACCTCCAAAATACACTAAAGAAGATTTAGAACAATTTGTATCTGAGAAAATTATTATTAATACCTCTATTACTAAGGATGAAGGAATAGGGGAAGTAGAAAAGGCTATTAAAAATATATTTTATTCTGGTGAAGTAGAACTTAAAGATGATACTATAGTTTCCAATGTTAGACATAAAAATCAACTTGTAAAAGCTAAAACTAATATAGAGGATTCTATAGTAGGAATAAATAGTAATTTACCTTTAGACTGTATAGAAGTAGATTTAAGAAGTTGTTGGGAGAACTTAGGAGAAATATCAGGTTCTACAGTTTCAGAAGATGTATTAGATAAAATATTTTCTGAATTTTGCATTGGAAAATAAAATATGAGGAAGGTGGTGGATGGTGAAAGAAATGCAAAAATTTGTCGCAGGAAAATATGATGTAATAGTTGTGGGAACAGGACATGCAGGTTGTGAAGCAGGTTTGGCCAGTGCAAGAATGGGAATGAAAACTTTAATGCTTGCAATAAGTCTTGAATCTGTTGCAGCTATGCCATGTAACCCTAATATTGGGGGTACTGGAAAAGGACATTTAGTAAGGGAAATAGATGCTTTAGGTGGGGAGATGGCTTTAAATATCGATAAGTCTTTTATCCAAAGTAGAATGTTAAATACCTCTAAAGGACCTGCAGTTCATTCTTTAAGAGTTCAAGCTGATAAGAAGAAATATCATAAGGAAATGAAAAAAACTTTAGAAAATGAGGAAAATTTAAATTTACGTCAAGGTGAAGTTGTAGATTTAGTAGTGGAAGATGGTAAGGTAAAAGGGGTTATAACTAGAACAGGAGCTGTATTTTATGGGAAGGCTATTATATTAGCTACAGGAACTTATTTAAGAGGTAGAATATTTATAGGTGAGGTTAACTACTCTAGTGGGCCTGAAGGATTATCTCCTGCTAATATATTATCCGAATCCTTAGAAAAAATAGGAATTAAATTAAGACGATTTAAGACTGGGACTCCTGCTAGGGTTCATAAAGATAGCTTAGATTTTTCTAAGATGGAATTACAGCCAGGAGATGAAGAAGTAATTCCCTTTTCTTTTTTAAATATAGGAAAGGATTTTAACTTTGAACAAAAACCTTGTCATTTGACTTATACAACTGAAAAGACCCATGAAATAATTAGAAATAATTTACACAGAGCATCAATGTATTCTGGTGATATTAAAGGAGTTGGGCCAAGATATTGTCCTTCAATAGAAGATAAAATAGTGCGATTTGCTGATAAGGATAGACATCAGATATTTATAGAACCAGAAGGATTAGATACAAAAGAAATGTATGTACAAGGAGGAAGTAGTACTCTTCCCGAAGAAGTACAATTGGAAATGTATCGTACTATTATAGGTCTTGAGAAAGTAGAGTTTATGAGAATTGCCCATGCAATAGAATATGATTGTATAGACCCAACAATCCTTAAGACTACTCTTGAACATAATAGTATAGAAAATTTATATTATGCTGGACAAATAAATGGATCCTCTGGTTATGAAGAAGCTGCTGCACAGGGACTAATGGCGGGAATTAATGCAGTATTAAAGATAAAAGGAGAAAAACCATTTATTTTAGACAGATCTGAGGCTTATATAGGTGTATTAATAGATGATTTAGTGACAAAAGGTACAAATGAACCTTATAGAATGATGACTTCAAGAGCAGAATACAGGTTAACCTTAAGACAAGATAATGCAGATTTACGACTGACCGAAAAAGGTTATAAAATAGGTCTTGTTAGTGAAGAAAGATATAAAAAAATGTTAGTAAAAAAAGAATTAGTTGAAGGGGAACTTAGTAGGCTTAGAGAAGTAAAAATAACACCGAAACCAGAAGTAAATGATTTACTTGAGAAATGGAAGACATCTAGTTTAAAAACCACATCTAGTTTATATGAATTAATAAAAAGACCAGAACTAAATTATGAGTTACTTAAGGTCTTAGATGAAAGCAGGCCAAGTCTACCAAGAGAAATAAAGTTGCAAGTAGAAACTCATATAAAATATGAAGGATATATAAGAAAACAAATGGCTCAAATAGAACAGTTTAAAAAGTTAGAAGAAAA
Source organism: Tissierellales bacterium (assembly GCA_035301805.1). Taxonomy (NCBI): domain Bacteria; kingdom Bacillati; phylum Bacillota; class Tissierellia; order Tissierellales; species Tissierellales bacterium. The sequence goes on along the minus strand of DATGTQ010000106.1, from coordinate 1,098 downwards.
GAAACTATCTACTGATTTTGATTACAGTAAGGTTAAAGGGATGAGAATTGAAGCAGTGCAAAAATTAAATAATATTAAACCAGACTCTATAGGTCAAGCATCACGAATATCGGGGGTTTCCCCAGCAGATATTAATGTATTGTTAATACATTTAGAAAAATTAAAAAGATAATTAAGGGGTGATAAAAATGTATAATGTTGATACTTTAATAGAAGGTGTAGATGAGTTAAACTTATCTATAAGTAATGATGAAATTGAGAAGTTTATAATATATAAAAAACTATTGAAAGAATGGAATGAAAAGATTAATATAACAGCAATAACTAGAGATGAAGAAATAGATATTAAACATTTTTTAGATAGCTTAACCCCTTTGTCTACTAAATTATTTGATGATAGTATTAAGATTATTGATGTAGGTACGGGAGGAGGATTTCCAGGAATCCCTTTAAAAATACTAGAAAATGATATAAAATTAGTACTATTAGATAGTTTAAATAAAAGGATAAAGTTTTTAAATGAGGTTATAAATCAATTAAATTTAAAGGATGTTAAAACTTTTCACGGTAGGGCGGAGGATTTTGGAAAAGATCCTGTATATAGAGAAAAGTTTGATATTAGTATTTCAAGAGCAGTAGCATCATTAAATATTTTAAGTGAGTATTGCCTACCTTTTGTTAAGATTGGTGGCTATTTTATTGCTATGAAAGGTTCTAGTATAGATGAGGAAGTAGATGAGGCAGTTAATGCTATTGAAACATTGGGTGGAAGAATTGAGGAAAAACAATTTATTACTCTGCCTAATAGTAATATAGAGCATAGTTTGATAATAATTAAAAAGATTAAACCAACTCCAAAAAAATATCCGAGAATGGCAGGCAGTCCTAAGAGAATGCCGTTGTAAAATAAGGGAAAATGTCGAACGATTTTTTTAGAAAAATGAAGGAAGGTTAGGTTATTTATAGAAGTATTATTATAACGAACATCGGAAGAGGGATGGGGAAATGAAAAATGCACAGACAGAAATTAAATATATTCCTATTGAATTTATAAGACCAAATCCTTATCAACCTAGAAAAAGTTTTAATAAAAAGGCA
>DATGTQ010000105.1 GCA_035301805.1 Tissierellales bacterium | reverse complement strand
TACATATAAAATCCTCTTATTTTCCTCATTTTCCTTTTCTCCTATTATGTGGCGTACATCATCATATAATGGAGAACAATCCCTATGTCTTATACCTAGACCTATGCTTTTATGGAAAAGTATATCTGATGTATCTGTGACAAAGCCTTTAGACATTTGAGGTATTGCTACAACTTTAAACTGTAATCCTTTAGATTTGTGTATAGTCATTATTTTTACAGTATTTCCTGCTTCTGTTTCAATTTGAGCCTGAGATTCTTCTATTGCTTCAATTCTTAATTTTTCTATATAATCGATAAATTCTTCCATAGATCCATTATGCATCTTCCTATATTCTCTTGCTATATCCACAAATTTATATACATTTGCAATTTTTTGTTTATTACCATGTTGTAGCATTAAGCTATTTGAATAATAGGTCTTAGAAATAAGTTCTTCTAATATTTCATCTACTTTCACTATATCCTTTTTTACCCTTAATTGGTATAAAATTTTAGCAGCTTTTTCTATCTTCTTTTTTTCTTTTTCCTCTACAGAAGATATTTCTTCTTCTAAAGCCATTAATAAATTTTCTTTATTTCTCCTAAGAAGCCAGTAAATAGTTTTGTCTGAAATACCAAACATAGGACTTCTGAGTAATCCCACTATAGAAATGCTGTCATAGCTATTACTTATACTTTTTAACCCATTTATTAAATCAACTATTTCATCTTGCTTATAAAACCCTTTCCCTCCTATATTATAGTAAGGTATACCATATTCTTCTAAAGCTTTTTCATATATATGATCTTCTGTTGAAGATCTAAATAGCAGAGCAAAATCTTTATAAGAATATTCTCCACTATTAACCAACTCTTTAATTCTTTTAGCTATAATTCTACTTTCATAATATTTATTGTAATCCCCTTGGCTAACACCTTCTGGTATTTGTAACTCCTTATTTTCTACTACTTCTACTCTTAATCCACTAATTTTTTTATTAGCCTCTAAGCTATCATATCTTTCTCCCATAACTTTAGTAAATACATTATTTACAAATTCTAGGACTGGGGATACAGAACGATAATTTTTATTTAAAAGAATAGGTGATGTTTTTGAAACCTCTTCTATATCTTCCATTACTTCAAAAAATACTTCTACATCGGCACCACGAAATCCATATATAGATTGTTTAGGATCTCCAACTATAAATAAATTTTCTCTATCTAATTTGCTTTCTTTGCTACACAATTTATATAGTATTTGCTTTTGTAGTTCATTAGTGTCTTGAAATTCATCTACCATTATATATCTGTATTTATTTTGATATCTTTTTCTAATATGATCCTGTTCTAATAGTTCTAATACGTAAATTTGTAAATCATCATAATCCAAACAACCTATTCTTTTCTTTTTAGCTGTGAATTTTTCGTCTATAATTATAAGTAATTTTATTAAGGCTTTATAATTATCCCTATATTTTACCTCTTTTATTTTCATTACATTGTTTATAACATTTTTTATTTTTTCTATTCTTTCTTCTTCACCTTTCATATTTCCTATTTTAGCTTCTATATAATTTAAATCTTCCAATATAGTTTCATCATAAACATGATTATTTAAAAAGTTAATCCAAATAGGATCCTCTTTTAATTTATAAAGCTTTGAATTCTTCCTTGCTTTATCCATTAAGTGGGACAAATTCTTTTTTATAAAATTTATTTGTTTTTCTTCGATTTTAAAATTATCTATATTATTTAACGTCATTTCACTAATCTCATCAAAAGACATACCTACATTTCTTATTTTTTTATATATATTCATAAAGGTTTCATTAATTCTATTTAACATGTCTAAATTAAATTCTTTAACTAGTTTATAAATATCCTCATCTTTTTCTATACCCTTTACTATACATTCGCTAATAGTTTCTTTTAGTAACTCATCAGATTCGTATTCATCCATTATACTAAATAAAGGATCCACGCCAGATTCTACAGGATTCTCCCTAAGGATTCTAGAGCAAAAACTATGTATGGTTCCAATATTGGCTTTTTCTAAATCTTTATAAAGTCTTATCCATTTTTTATCTTGC
>DATGTQ010000104.1 GCA_035301805.1 Tissierellales bacterium | reverse complement strand
GGTTTTTCTATATTATCCGTTGAATTAAGAGGTTTTTTACCCACTCGTTTCCCCATTAAATAATATCCATAAACAAAGCTAAATATAAATATAGCTAAAACGAATGTAATTATTACAAAAGTTTTCGGCCTATTCATAAATATCCCTCCAGTATCATCTAGAGGGATATTTTTCCCACTTTACAAAATTTTATTCATTTATTTTTGTTACTTCTGCAATTTTTAATCCAGCATTGTTTATTTTCTTTAATAAATTATCAATATCTTCCGTATCCACCCTAATTACAACTTTATAAACATCTAAGATTTTTGCGTCCATTACAGCTAAATTCACTATATTTACATTTTCTTTTCTTATGACTTCTGTTAATTTAGCTAATTGACCAGGAATATCAAACATATTTATTACAATTCTAGTTCCTTGTTCAAAACCAAAGATTTCCGAAAATGCATTAAATATAGCGTAATGAGTTAAAATCCCCACAAAGTTTTCCTCTCCATTAAACACAGGTAAAAAAGGTGTTCTAAATTCCTTCAATAAATAAGAGGCATTTTCAATTAATTCATTTTCATTAATAGATTTATAATTTTGACCATATAAATCTTTTACCTTTGTTTCCTCTAAATATTTTTCTTTATCTAAACAGCCTTTTTCAAAATAGTTTCTAAAAATAGCCTCTTTCATTAAAATCCCTTTAAATTCATCCCCATCTAATACAGGTAAAGACATGAAGTCACCATTGTTTATCTTTTCTAAAGCACTGCCTATACTTTCTTCTGGTGAAACTATTGTTAATCTCTCTTTCGATAAAAAATGATTCTTTACATACATAAGTTAATTCCCCCTTTATTTCTAATACATTTATATGTATCTTTTTAAAACTTTATCATTTAGGCCAAACCAATAAGCATCTTTATATATTTTAATAATGCCCTTAGTTAAAGTTTTTACGATTATATCATATAATTCATTTAATTCTTTTAACGTTAAAATACAGCCCTCTTCTCTAATATGTAGTGGATAAAAGTTATAATCAATAGTCAATTGTTTATCTACGTATCTATTTAAACTCAATATTTTATCTTTTATTGTCTTATCACAATAATCACAAACCCGTTTTTCAATTGATTTTTCTTCTTTTTCTACTTGACTTATAGCTTCTTCTACTTTTTCTTTAATTGATTTAATATCGTCATAATCAGAATAATAATGAAATAAGGACTTTTTATCATAAATTTCATCTATAGAATAATAATATAAAGCTCTTTCCTCAAGTATATTTACCCATTTTGAATTATAATAACCTTGTTTATATCCATCAATATAAAAAGAAAGTTCTAACCTATCTACTTCTTCTAAAATAAGTGTACCTATACTATTAGCAATCAGTTCCTTATCCTTACGTTTTCTTAGTTTAGATTTTATTCTTCTTTTTATAACTTTAATACACATATATTTGGGGCATATATTACTAATATTTTCCTCTAAATCATAAAGAGTAAGGAGGATATGTATAGAATCAATATCGTTATTGAATAAAAAATTATGTTTAAGCCTCTCGTACATTTCCCATAGATTGACAGTTTCTGTAGCCACAAAAATCCCTCCCTTTGCAATTGTTACCAATTAAATGGAGGTTTAAACCAATTTCTTAATATATTATTTAATTGTCTTAACAAACATATATCATTATACTACATTTTTTTTAAAGATAATAGAGAAATCCATAATTATTTTAAAATATATACTAATTATTTTAAAATAACTAGTATATATTTTATTACCATTCTATATTATATAGGGACTAAAGTAAAAGTATATTTTCCTTTTCCCATTGGTTTAATAAGTCTTTAGGCCATACTGATGCTTGTACCTCACCTATATGTTTTTTTTCTAAAAAGAACATACAGATTCTTGACTGTCCAATTCCACCTCCCATAGTAAAAGGCAGTTTCTCTTCCATTAAAAGTTTACAATAATTTAACTTCATTCTTTCCTCTGCTTTTGCCTCTTTAAGTTGCTTAGCTAAAGATTCTTTATCCACCCTAATACCCATACTGGATAATTCCAATGCCTCATCTAAAATTGAACTATAAAACAAAATATCACCATTTAGTTTCCAATCATCATAATCTGGTGCCCTATAATCATGAGGTTTTCCTGATACTAGTCTTTCACCTATTTTCATAATAAATACTGCTCCATATTCCTTTGTAATAAGATATTCTCTTTCTTTAGATTCTTTATTAGGATATTTATTTTCTAACTCTTGAGAATCAATAAAGAAAATTTTATCCGGTAATTTTTCCTCTAAAAATGGATAAATAGAATTAATATATCTTTCTGTATTTTTAAATACTTCAAATATATCCTCTACTATTTTTTTCAAATACTCTTCATTTCTATCCTCTTTTTTTATAATCTTTTCCCAATCCCATTGATCTACGTATAGTGAATGAGTATTATCAAGAATTTCATCTGGTCTAATTGCATTCATATCAGTATATAAACCTTCGTATTCATCAAAGTTATAGACCTTTAGTGCAACTCTTTTCCACTTAGCCAAAGATTGAACTATCTCTACTTTTTTATCATATTTTCCTAGTTTAAAAGACACAGGTTTTTCTTTCCCACTTAAATTATCATTTAAACCAGAAGATTTTGTTACCAATAAAGGTGAAGATACTCTAATTAAATTTAATTTCTCAGCTAATTCATTTTCAAAATAATCTTTTATTTCTTTTATTGCTCTTTGTGTTTCTTTAATACCTAACTCCACCATTTTACCCCTCCTCAAAAAATAAAAATCCCTTCGTCTAAAAGGACGAAAGGATTTCCGCGGTACCACCTTTTTGGCATAATACAACCACTTTACCAGCACAGATTTAATATCGATACTGTCTAGTTTTTATCGGACTAGAACCGTCTAAATCTACTTGTTTATAATATATAAACTTTCGGTTAAAAACTCAGGGATGTTCTTCAACTAAAATTCCGTATCGGTTTCCACCATACCCGACTCTCTTAAACTTCCTTATAGCTTACTCTTCCCTTCACAGTCTTATATTCATCTTTTATTATTTAATTCGTTATTATATTAAACTATTTTATAATTGTCAATGGAATTTTACTTCTTTTTTTCATCTTTAATCAAACTATTAAATAAATTATCTATATATTTTTTTCTTTTTACTGTTTCTTCTTTGAGAATAATAAAGTTATCCCCTTCTTGCTTTACCACATCCCCCTCTTCTACTTCTCTAGGAAATTTTGATTTTTCAATATTAATCATTTCATCCTTTACTTCTAATACTACAATATTTTCAATTATTCTATCAACTATTCCCTTCATTTAATTCCACCCCTTATTTCACACATTTGCTA
>DATGTQ010000103.1 GCA_035301805.1 Tissierellales bacterium | reverse complement strand
CCTGTTATTCTTGTCCCGTTGCATGTTCTAAAAGGTACAAAGTAAAAAAAGGAAAATATAAGGGATTAGCTGGGTCAAGAATAGAATATGGTGCAGCATCTATTGGGCCTATAACAGGAATATTTGATTGGCCTAGAACTTTACATCTGAAGCTATTATGTGACAAATATGGACTAGATACTATTGAATTGGGAGCGGTAATAGCTTTAACTATGGAAGGCTGTCAGAGAGGGCTTCTTACAAAGGACCAATTATTTGGAAGAACTGTTAAGTTTGGAAGTGTAGAAGATGCAGAATATATAATAAATCTAATTGTAGATAGAAAAGGAATAGGAGATATTTTAGCAGAGGGAGTTTATAGAAGTGCTATTAAGCTAGGTCTTGAAGACTACTCTTTTTGCATAAATAAGTCCTATACTGGCTTACAAAGTAACAATAGGTTGGTAAGATCTCTAGGTTACCTAACTTCTACAAGAGGAGGAGACCACTTAAAGAGCTTTGCCTTTACTATGCAAAATGGTGGATATTATATAGCTAAACATATTTTTAATATAAGAAATGTAAAAAAACAATTGGACAAGCCTGTAGATATAGGAAGGATACTTTGGTGGCATGAGAACTACAAAATAATTGTAGATTCTATAGGGGTTTGTTTGTTTGCTATACAAGGTTTACCTTTTACAGGAGCCGGTTACTTTGATGATTTTACAGAAATTATGAATTCTATTTATGGATTAGATATGACTGAAGAAGAGGTTTTTTTAGCTGCTGAGAGAATTTATCAGGTTGAAAATGGTTTTAATGTATGTTGTGGTTTAAACATAGACAGATATATATGGCCTGAAAGAAAGCACGATGAAGATATAAATGAGAAGTTACTCGTTGACACAAAAATTTCAGTACGAGACGAACCTGGAATGCTACCTGAGTATTTTAAATATAGAGGACTAACAAAGAGAGGATTACCTAGTGAAAAAAGATTTAAAGAACTAAATGTTAATAATTCTGTGAAGGGGCTTAAGCTTCGTAAGGATGATAGTATTTATTCTATAAAAAGTTTAATGGATACTGTAGCGTTAACTGTTAACTTTAACAGATTCGATAAAATTTATATGAATCTACAAGGTTTTATAATGGATAATTTAATTAAGTTAAAAGATAAATTAAACATACGGAAAATGAAGAAAACTGAAAAATTAGATAAAAAGGCTATAAATGTTGAGAAACTCTAAGTTAATATTATGTTAATAATATAGCACATTAGCTATATTAAAAATAAATTGAAAGGGGAAATCAAAATGATAATGGAAGTAAAGAGGGAATTAACAGAAGAGATTAAGGCTAAATTAAGGGAGAAAGTTTATAATTTTATAGCGGAAGAATGTGAAATAGAAGTAAGTGAAATTAATGATGAGCTAACAATTATGGAAGATTTAGACGGTGATTCATTAATGTTTGTTGAATTAGTGGAAATGTTAAAAAGTGAATATGATTTTAATATTCAATTGCAGGTTGTAGGAAAATATCTTTTAAAAAATCCTGCAGAGACGGTAGGTGAAGTTATTGAAACTATGTACTTAATTTATCAATATGATGATAAAATTGTAGATTTAGAGAATTAAATATGTATGGTGAACTGTTATACAAAAGTGATTTAGTTGAACTGAAAAAGTATAAGGATATTTGTATTTTATATTTAAAGAACGGGAAGCAAAACAAAATAAAGGTACCTGAATTTATTGAACTTGAAACACTTAACGAAATAATTAATAATTATAATTTTATAGCAATGATAATAACAGGAACTGGTAGGTATTTTACATCAGGAGCCGATATTGAGGAATTTAATAAATACAAAGGTAGATTAGAAGATTTCATGGAAGCATTGAATAAGGGAAAAGATTTACTTAAATATATTGAGAAATTGCCCTTAATAACGGTAGCAGCCATAAATGGAGTATGTTTTGGTGCAGGATTTGAAATAGCCTTAAGTTGTCAATTTAGAATAGCTTCAAAAAAAGCCCTCATTTCTTTACCTGAATCGAATATAGGTTTAATGCCAGGTATGGGAGGGAATATAAGATTGACAAACTTAATTGGAAAATCGAAAGCAATTGAATTCATAATAAAAGGTGAAGTGATAAGTGCTGACGAAGGACTAAAATTGGGAATTATTGATCATGTAGTTTCTTCAGGAAAGGAACTTCCCTATGGTATAGACTTTATTAAAACATTAACAAAAGATAAATCTATGGATCAGATTAGAAGTATTATAGATACCATAAA
>DATGTQ010000102.1 GCA_035301805.1 Tissierellales bacterium | reverse complement strand
TGTTTAAAAATGAAGGCTATGAAAATATAAGAATCATTAAAGACTTGCAGGGATTTGATAGAGTTGTAGTAGGGGAAAGACCAAAGGAGGGAAATTATGCTTTTTAACATGTTTAAAACCTTTTTTAAAATAGGAGCCTTCACTTTTGGTGGTGGATATGCCATGTTACCAATGATTCAAAAAGAAGTTGTAGAAAAAAACGAATGGGTAGAAACAGAAGAATTTATGGATATATTAGCTATAGCTGAAGTGACCCCGGGACCAGTTGCCATAAATACTAGTAGCTATGTAGGTTTTAAAGTGGCAGGATTTAAAGGAGCTGTTATATGTACTTTAGGTACAGTTCTTCCTTCGTTTTTAATAATACTTTTTATAGCTATGTTTTTTGGGCACTATAAGGATAATGCAATTATTGAAAAAATGTTTTTAGGAATTAGGCCAGCTGTTGTAGCTCTCATTTTGTCAGCAGTTTATAAATTGAGGGTGGGTATAAAGTTTACAGTGCCTATAGTTGTTGTAGCTTTATCTACAATAGCAATTATATTAATATTTGATATAAGTCCAGTTTTTGTAATTTTGGGAGCGGCTTGTGGAGCAATAGCTTATGGGAAATATAAGGAGAGTAAACTATGATTTTATTAAAACTTTTTTTATCTTTTTTTAAAATAGGGGCTTTTACTTTTGGTGGAGGCTATGCTATGATTCCACTAATTCAAAAAGAAGTTATTACTAATCAACAGTGGTTAACTACTAGAGAATTTATAGATATAATTGCTGTAGCAGAGATGACACCAGGTCCTATAGCCATAAATTCTGCAACCTTCTTAGGTTATAAAGTGTCAGGGGTTTTTGGTTCAGTAGTGGCAACTTTAGGAGTAGTCCTACCTTCTTTTATTGTAATTGGCATAATATTTTACTTTTTATCTAAATTTAGAGAATCTTCTAATGTGGAGCAAGCTTTTAAAGGTATAAGGCCTGTAGTTTTGGGTTTAATTGCAACAGCAGCTATAGAAGTAGGAAAAGATGCAATTATAGATTTCAAGAGTATTATAATAGCAGGGATAGTTTTTTATTTAGTATCAGTAAAAGAGAAATCGCCAATTGTTGGTATTGCAGTAGCAGGGATTATGGGCATTATATTTTACTAAGAAGAGATAAAAATGTTATAATATATAATAGGGATAATATTGTGGTTTAATTTAACATGATTATTCTTTTAATGGAGGTGAAAATATGTTAGAAAAATTGTCTTTTGTAGAAGATAAGTATAAAAGATTAACTAAAGAAATAATAGACCCAGAGGTTATGGAAGATAGGCAAAACTGGCAAAAGCTTGTTAAAGAACATGCAGAGTTAGAGCCTATAGTTGGGAAATATAAAGAGTATAAAAAAATATCTAAAAATCTTAAAGAAGATAAGGAAATGTTAAAAGAAGAATTGGATGATGAATTTAGAGAGATGGTAGAAGAGGAAATAGCTGAATCAGAAGAGAAATTGGCTAAGCTTGAAGAGGAAATTAAAGTTTTGTTAATTCCTAAAGATCCAAATGACCATAAAAATGTTATTGTAGAAATAAGATCAGGAGCCGGGGGAGATGAAGCAGGACTATTTGCAGGGAACTTATTTAGAATGTACTCTATGTATGCAGAAAAACAAGGTTGGAAACCAGAAATTTTAAGTTCTAATCCACAGGGTGTTGGTGGTTTCAAAGAAGTAACTTTTATGATAAAAGGTAATGGAGCCTATAGTAAATTAAAATATGAAAGTGGAGTACACCGAGTTCAAAGAGTTCCTGTAACAGAATCTGGAGGAAGAATTCATACTTCTACAGCAACAGTAGCGGTATTACCAGAAGCAGAAGATGTAGATGTGGAAATAAAATCATCAGATATTAGAATAGATGTGTTCCGTGCTTCAGGCAATGGGGGACAGCATGTTAACACTACGGATTCAGCTGTTAGAATAACCCATATTCCCACGGATATTGTAGTTTCTTGTCAAGATGGTAAATCCCAAATTAAAAACAGAGAAAAAGCTATGAAAATATTAAAGGCAAGATTATATGAGAAAACTATTACTGAACAACATAATGAGATAGCAGAAGAAAGAAGGAGCCAAGTGGGCACAGGTGATAGAAGTGAAAGAATTAGAACGTATAATTACCCACAAGGAAGAATAACTGATCATAGAATAAATATGACTGTTCATAAATTAGAAAACTTTTTAGATGGAGATATTGATGAAATGGTTGAGGCCCTTATAACTACAGATCAGGCAGAAAAATTAAAACAGGTTGGTTAATAATATGAGTAAAGGACTCCTAATAGGAAACCTAATATAGTTCCAATGGTTGAAACCCTTCCTTCATGAAGGGTTTTTGCATTGGGAAAAATATTGTCTATAATAATAAAGAACATAGTTCCTCCAGCAAAAGCTAGGCAAAAAGCTACTAAATAATTAGAAATTGTGCCTAAGTAAGCGCCGATGAAGGCACCAAGGCCCGTTGGCATTCCAGCTATCCCAGTAAAGATAATAATTCTCCAAAGAGAAGTTTTATTTACCTTCAAAGGTATTCCTAGAGCAATACCTTCTGGGATATTATGCAATAATATTGCAAAAGCTAAAAAATGTCCTAAATGGTTGTCAATCATGAAACTAGAACCTATGGCAAGGCCTTCTGGGAAATTGTGCAATGCTATACCTATGCCTAATAAAAGACTTGTTTTAAGATATTTTGGAGTATCCTGGTCAAAACACCTCCAATCTATTAAACAAATAAGGGCAATACCAAAAAAAGTACCTAGTATTACTACTAATATATTAGAAAGAAGAATGGCCTCTGGTATAAGGTGGAAGGTAACTATTTGAAGCATTAGTCCTCCAGTTAGTCCCAAAAAGAAACTTAAATGTTTGGCATTTTTCTTTATAAAAAAGGATAATAATCCTCCTAAACTAGTGCCTATAGTTCCAACTAAAAAACTTAAAAAGGTTATGTAAAAAATATTTTTCATATAATCCTCCTTTACATATAGTTATAATATACTTATTCATAAATGAGAAAATAAAGCACTTAAATTTCTTAAATTAGCTAAATTAATGTATAATATATAATTAAGAGAAAAAGCTAGTTCAAAAAGAAGGGATAAATATGAGTAAAATAGAAACAAAAATTATAAAAGTAGATTCAGAAAATTTAAAAGAGGAAAGAGTAAGGGAAGCGGCAAAAATTATTAAAAGAGGGGGAACAGTTGCTTTCCCTACAGAAACTGTCTATGGTTTAGGAGCTAATGGATTAGATGAAAGAGCAGTAGAAAGAATATTTAAGGCAAAAGGCCGACCACAAGATAACCCATTAATCCTTCATATTGCTTTTAAAGAGCAATTAGAAGAATTGGTAAAAGATATTCCAGAAGAGGCGTTTGAAATAATGGAAAAGTTTTGGCCTGGTCCTCTGACTTTAATATTTAAAAAGAGTGATAAGGTACCAGATAAAATAACAGGAGGATTATCTACTGTAGCTATTAGGATGCCAAATAATAAGATAGCCTTAAAAATAATAGAATTAGCAAAGGTTCCTATAGCTGCACCAAGTGCTAATACTTCTGGAAGACCTAGTCCTACAAACGCTACCCATGTTGTAGAAGATTTATATGGTAAAATTAACATGGTAGTAGATGGAGGAAGTACGGGAATAGGAGTAGAATCTACAGTATTAGATATGTCTGGGGAAACACCTATGATTTTAAGACCTGGAGGAATTATTTATGAAGACTTGAAATTATTAATTAATAATGTAGAATTAGATAAAAGTATTATAAAAGATAATGAAAATATAATACCTAAATCTCCAGGACAAAAGTATAAGCATTATGCACCCAAAGGAAAGATGATAGTTTATTCAGGAGATGTTGATAATGTAGTTTCTAATATTAAAGCTTTAGCAGAAAAATATATAAAAGAAGGAAAAAAAGTAGGTATTATGGCTACTGAAGAGACTAGAAATAGATATACTATAGGGACTGTTTTAGTTGTAGGAAGTAGAGAAAACAAGGATAGTATAGCTAAGAACTTATTCAATATTATAAGGGAATTTGATAATTTTGATGTAGACATAATATTAGCAGAAGGTACAGATACAATAGGTATTGGAAGAGCCATAATGAATAGAATGAAAAAAGCCTCAGGTAATAATGTAAAATGGGTATAAAGGAGAGATTTTTTTGAAAAAAATTCTTTTTGTGTGTACAGGAAATACTTGTAGGAGTCCAATGGCAGCAGCTATTTTAAGACAAAAGGCTGAGGAAAAGGGAAGAAATATTGAAGTAGATTCTGCAGGAATATTTGCATTTGCTGGTGATAAGGCATCTAAGGAGGCAATTGAAGTATTAAAGGAAAAAGAAATAGATATTTCAAGTCATCGATCAAAATTAGTGACAGATGAAGTTTTAGAAGAAGCGGATCTAGTATTGACTATGACTAAATCTCATAAGGAGACCTTATTACTTAAACATCCTTCCGTAGAGGAAAAAATATATACTTTAAAGGAGTATACCTATGGAATAGATAGGGATGTTTTTGATCCTTATGGGCAAGGACTAAGGGCTTATAAGGATGTAGAAGAAGAACTAAGTGATGCCTTAGAAAAGATAGTAGAGAAAATATAGATTATACTGTTTATAGGTAGGCCATGTATATAATGGCTAAAATTAGATTAAATCTTGTAAGTGATACAAGGTATTGTTGGGAGGAATAAAAATGAAAATTGGTATTGCTAGTGATCATGGTGGTTATGAATTAAAGGAAGACATAAAAGAGTATTTAAAGGAACAAGGTATCGAATATATTGATTATGGCACAAAATCTGGAGATTCTGTAGATTATCCTGATTTCGCTCTGAAATTATCAGAGGGAGTTATAAAGAAAGAATGTGAAAGAGGAATAGCAATATGTGGCACAGGAATAGGAATTTCAATTTCATGTAATAAAGTACCAGGTATTAGATGTGCTTTATGCGGTGATACCTATTCTGCTAGAATGAGCATGGAGCATAATAATGCAAATATATTAGCTCTTGGTGGCAGAGTTGTAGGGAAAGATTTAGCTATGGAAATTGTATCCATTTGGTTAAAATCGGAATTTCAAGGTGGAAGACATGAAAGAAGAGTTGATAAAATTTCAGACATAGAAGGTAAGTGTATGTTATAATGTATAAGGTTTAATTATTTTTAAAAAGAAGGGAGTCCTGTATATGGGAAAAGTTGTAGTTTTAGAACATCCATTGATTAAGCACAAACTTACATTTATTCGAGATAAAAGCACTGGCTCCAAAGAATTTAAAGAGTTAGTAAAAGAGGTTTCTATGCTTATGGCCTATGAAGTAACTAGAGATCTTCCATTGGAAGAAATAGAAATTGAAACTCCAATTTGTAAGACTAAAGCACAGGTTATATCGGGGAAAAAATTAGGTTTAATACCAATACTTAGAGCAGGCTTGGGAATGGTTGATGGTATGCTTAATTTACTACCAGCGGCAAAGGTGGGACATATAGGTCTTTATAGGGATCCAGAAACTCTTAAGCCAGTGGAATACTATTGTAAATTACCAAAGGATATTGAAGACAGGGAGTTAATTGTACTAGACCCTATGTTGGCTACAGGTGGGTCAGCTGTTGCTGCTATTCATTTTTTAAAGGAGAAAGGAGCAAAGAATATTAAATTAATGAATTTGATTGCAGCTCCAGAAGGAATAGAAGCAGTAACTAAAGCTCACCCAGACGTGGAAATATATGTGGCTGGAGTAGACGAAAAACTAAGTGAAGATGCATATATAATCCCTGGATTAGGTGATGCTGGGGATAGGTTATTCGGGACAAAATAGACAGAAAACAAGACAAAAAATAAGGGAGAGAATTTTTCCCTTATTTTTTGTTTATAACATTAATAAGAAAAATTTAAACAACGAATGTAGCTAGATGACATTACAAAATTATTACAATAATTTTAGTTTATTGACTTATTTATGAAATTAATATAAACTTTTAAAGGAGATAGAAGTTATATTTTGGTATCTGAAGGAGAGAAAATAATGGCAGAATATTTTATACCTTTTATTACAGCAATGGTTATATCTTTTCTGATGACTCCCGTTGCAAAGAAAATAGCAGTAAAAGTAGGCGCTATTGATATACCAAAGGACGGAAGGCGAGTACATAATAAACCTATACCTCTTTTAGGAGGACTGGCAATATATATTGCTACAATAATTGTTATACTATTGTATTTGCCATTAAATAAAACTTTAGCTTCAATTATTATAGGTGGGACTATAATATTTATATCTGGTATAATTGATGACATGAAAGATATTAGTGCAAAAGCAAAGCTGTTTTTTCAAATTCTTGCATCTATAGTATTAATAATTGGAAATGTAAAAATAGATTTTGTCACGAATCCTTTTTCAAAGGAAAGTCCACTTATATATTTAAAAGGTTTTTCCATTCCTTTAACTATTATTTGGGTAGTAGGTATTACAAATGCTTTTAATTTAATAGATGGATTAGATGGTTTAACTGCAGGAGTTGCTAGTATATCTAGTTTGTCTTTACTATTTGTTGCTAGCCAATTTGAATATAATAATATAATGATAATTTCAGCTATAGTAGCAGGTTCATGTTTAGGATTTCTACCTTATAATTTTAGGCCAGCTAAGATTTTTATGGGAGATACAGGGGCATTATTCTTAGGTTTCATGCTATCGGCTATATCTATTGAAGGTGTTATGAAAAGTACTGCAACTATTGCTATTGTATTACCTATAATAGTATTAGGAATTCCTATTTTTGATACAACATTTGCGATATTTAGGAGGCTTTTAAATGGTAAGTCTATAATGGAAGCAGATAATGGTCATTTACACCATAAATTATTACAAAAAGGTTATACACAAAAACAAACAGTATTTATATTTTATTTAATTAGTGGAATTTTTGGTCTTTTAGCAATTTATGTGGCAAAAACGGAAACACGACAAATTGAATTTATAGCTATAACTTTAATAATTGTTGCAATATTCCTAGTTAGTAAATTAGGTGTTAAAGATAAGAGAAATAACAATCATTATAAAAAAGAGTAGGAGGATTTTAATGGATAGAATAAAGGTCATGATAGTTTTTGGGACAAGGCCAGAAGGGATAAAAATGGCCCCCATAGTAAGAAAAATGAAAGAGACAAAGGAGATAGAAAGTATTGTTTGTGTAACAGCACAACATAGAGAAATGTTAGACCAAGTTCTCAATATATTTAGTATAGAACCTGATTATGATTTAAATATTTTTAAGCCTGGACAGACATTGACAGAAATAACTACTAAAGCTTTAAAAGGTTTAGAAGAGGTAATAGTAAAGGAAAGACCAGACCTTCTATTAGTTCAAGGGGATACTACTACAGTATTTGCAGGAGCATTAGCAGCTTTTTATCAGAGAGTTAAAATAGGCCATGTAGAGGCAGGCCTTAGAAGTGGAAACATACTTTCACCTTATCCAGAAGAAGCCAATAGGAAGCTTACTGGAATTGTTACAGATTTTCATTTTGCACCAACAGAAAGGAATAAGCAAAATTTATTAAAAGAAAACTATGAAGAAGAAAAAATATTTATAACAGGTAATACAGTTATTGATGCTTTAAAATTAGTAATAAAAGATAATTACATATTTGATATAGATAAATTAAACAATATAGATTTTGAGAATAAAAAAGTAATTTTACTTACTTCTCATAGAAGAGAAAATTTAGGAGAACCAATGGAAAATATCTTTACGGCTGTAAAAAATGCTGTTGAGAAATACGATGATGTGGAAGTAGTCTTTCCTGTTCATCTTAATCCAAAAGTACGAAAAATTGCAAATGATGTATTTAATAATCATGAAAGAGTCCATTTAATAGAACCTTTAGATTATGAACCTTTTACAAATTTAATGGCAAAATCGTATTTAATAGTTACAGACTCTGGTGGACTTCAAGAAGAAGCTCCTAGCTTAGGAAAACCTGTATTAGTAGTTAGAAAAGAAACAGAAAGGCCAGAGGGTATTGAGGCAGGAACAGCTAAATTAGTAGGAACAGATATGGAAGATATATATGAAGAATTAGATTTAATAATTTCCAATAAAGATGAGTATTTAAAAATGGCTAATGCAGTAAACCCTTATGGAGATGGAACTGCTGCAGATAAGATTGTTAATGTTATATTAGAAGAATTTAGTAAAGAATAAAATAATTAAGGGATGGATAATATTAAAGTTTTAGCTATGCCTTGTATGTCTCGTTATAGTACATGTTTCATAACACCCCATGACACATGTACTATAATGGGACGGTAAAATGAAATCGTGCTTAAGAAAAAGTTATACACCTTTGTTCTTTAGCCATTTCTATTTTTTTTACTTCTATTGGTATGTAACTTGCAAATGTATAGATTGGTATAAAAAATATTTATATAAATAAAATGTAGAGGGGGATTTTAAAAAGTGAGAGAGGTAGTTTTAGCTAGTGCAGTAAGAACACCAATAGGAACTTTTGGGGGGAGTTTTAAAAATGTATCTGCAGTGGATTTAGGGGTGACAGTAGCTAAGGAAGCAATAAATAGGGCTGGTATCCAAGCAGAAGATATTGATGAAATTATAATTGGGAACGTTTTACAAGCAGGCCTTGGCCAAAATGTAGCAAGACAGATTTCTATACATACAGGTATACCGGTGGAAAAACCATCTTATGCCGTGAACAAGGTATGTGGTTCTGGACTTAAAACTATAATTCTAGCAGCTCAAGCTATAAAAGCAGGAGAAGCAGATATAGTATTGGCTGGTGGAACAGAAAATATGAGTCAAGCACCTTATTTATTAAAAGATGCAAGATGGGGCAATAGAATGGGAGATAAAGTAGTGGAAGACTACATGGTTAAAGATGGTTTATGGGATATTTTTAATGATTATCATATGGGAATTACATCGGAGAATATAGCAGAAGAATGGAATATTACTAGGGAAGAGCAAGATGAATTTGCTTTAAATAGTCAATTAAAGGCAGAAAAAGCTATTAAAGATGGAAAATTTAAAGATGAAATAGTGCCTGTGGAAGTACCTCAGAGAAGAGGAAAATCAATAGTTGTAGATACAGATGAGTACCCTAGATTTGGGAGCAATATAGAGGATTTAGGGAAACTTAGACCAGCATTTAAAAGAGATGGGACAGTAACAGCAGGAAATGCTTCAGGAATTAATGATGGTGCAGCGGCAGTAATAGTTATGTCAAAAGAAAAAGCAGAAGAATTAGGAATAGAACCTTTAGCAACTATAGTATCTTATGCTTCAGCAGGAGTAGATCCAAGGGTCATGGGAACTGGACCTATACCAGCATCAAAAAAAGCTTTAGAAAAAGCAAATCTTACAATAGAAAGTATGGATTTAGTAGAAGCTAATGAAGCCTTTGCGGCCCAATCTATATCAGTAGTAAGAGGGTTAGGACTGGATGTAGAGAAAACTAATGTAAATGGGGGAGCTATAGCTTTAGGACATCCTATTGGAGCATCGGGAACTAGAATGCTTGTGACTTTACTTCATGAAATGGCTAGAAGGGATTCTAAATATGGCTTAGCAACTTTATGTATTGGTGGCGGTCAAGG
>DATGTQ010000101.1 GCA_035301805.1 Tissierellales bacterium | reverse complement strand
ACAAGGATTTATGCAATGAAATTAACTTTTGGAAATCAAGATTAAAATCATATGAGATTCAATTAGAAGCAATAAAAAAAGAGGGGAAACTATATGGTCCTGGAGAAATAAAAGCTATAGATTATAGTCAGCCTTATGTTGATGGTACCAGTCAGATTAGTTTTGAAGCAGCATTAAAACAGATGCAGAAGATAGAAAGTCATATATATTTACACCAGAATACTATAGAAAGATTAGAAAAGTTTAAGAAGGAAATAGAGGATAATATTATGGAACTTGAAGATTTGGATAAAAAGGTGGTATATATGAGGGATATAGAGGGGAAAAAGCTTGTAGATATAGCAGAAGAATTAGGATATACACATCAATATATAAAAGAAGTATCTGCGAGAAATAAAACTACCTACTAACAACCTACCGACAGGCTAAAAAATACATGTTAATATGATAGTAACTAGAAATATCACAACCCCCTTTTAACTTAAAGGACATATCTCTCCAGGAGGTGTGTCCTTTTAATTGTGCAAAAATTGAGGTGAAACTATGAAAAGTTATGTATTAGATCCTTTAGTTAAATATCATTGTTTTAATTGCAATTCAGAATTTATACTAAGTGAGTATAGAGAGAAGCAAGCAAAAAAAGTTAATTGCCCGTATTGTCAAAATGAGGATGTAGAAGCTTATGTCTATGCAAGAGATGAAGAATTATTAAATGGATTAGGTTGTTTAGCTATAGCTCATCATGAAGATCCAGGAGAAGAAAAATACGTTTATGAAATGACCTGGGGTAGGATTGAAAGGGAGAGAGAAAAATATGAGAATAGGAGAGATTTTAAAGCATAACGATATAGATACATATAGAAGGTTAAAAAAGTTGCCAGAAAAGGCGGGAAAAAGGTCTAGTGCTATAAAATTAGGTGATAGTGTGGAAAATTTAATGAAAGCGAATAGCTATAGGAGGATTGGTAGGAGAGTTAGACAAGTTAAACGGGGATAATGTATTAATTATATGCTTAGTGGAAAAATAATAACAATATAACCACTAAGGAGGAAGATCAATGTCAAATAACTCAGAAACAAAAAAGGCACTTAATGAATTATTACAAGGGGAATACATGGCAGTAGATAGTTTTAATAATTTCATATCTAGACTAGAAGATGAAAATGCTATAGAGTGTTTAAAAGAAGTTCAAAAGCAGCATAGAGAAAATATTGATAAATTAGCAAGTTATATACAAGATATAGGAGGACAGCCAGACGAAAATATTGGAATGAAAGGTAAAATGGGTGAAATGATGCTCAATATGGAGTTAGGGTCAGAAACAGATATGAGTGAAATTATTGAAAAGGCTATTGAAGGAGAAACCAAGGGAGTTAATATGGCGGAAAAAGTTTTGAGGGGAGCTTTAGATGATAGGTCCAGAAATATAGCAGGTGTAATACTAGAAGAAGATAGAAAGTCTATCGAGAAGCTGAAGAGTTTATTTAAAAATATTGAAGAGCCTAATTAACAAGGCTCTTTTTTTATGCAATAAATAAAGGTAGGTGAGGTGATGTGAAGAAGCTAACAGTAAAACAAAAGAAATTTTGTGATCATTATATTGAGTTAGGCAACGCAACAGAAGCAGCTATAAAAGCAGGATATAGTAAGAAAACAGCTAGGCAAATGGGAAACGAAAACCTTACAAAACCTTACATTAAAAATTATATAGATAAAAAAATGAAAGAAATAGAGGATAAACAAATAGCAAAAGCAGAAGAAGTATTAAAACACCTTACTTCTATGATGAGAGGGGAAGAAAGCGAAGAAGTAGTTGTAACTGAAAATATAGGAGATTATGAAAGCAAGGCTAGAATAGTTGAGAAACAAGTATCAGCTAAAGAAAGAATAAGAGCCGCCGAACTGATTGGTAGAAGATATAGTTTATTTACTGATAAACAAGAAGTAGACCTTAAAGTACCAAAAATAATCTTTGATGTGCCGGAAGATGATGTAGATGACAATAGAGAAGATTAGCATAAGTAAAATAATTGGCCAAGGTTATAATAAGGCCTGGAATACAAAAAAGTTTTATAAAGTGATTAAGGGATCTAGAGGGTCTAAAAAATCAGTTACAACACAGATTGAAATAATAAGTAAAATGATGGCCTACCCCTGGATGAATGTAATAGCTGCAAGAAGATACCAAAACACTCTAAGGGACAGTGTATATGTAGGATTAAAGAGTGCTACTCATAGATTAGGAGTATCGCACTTATGGAACTTTACTGTAAGTCCGATGGAAGCTACTTATATACCAACAGGCCAGAAAATATTATTTAGAGGATTTGATGATCCTTTAAAGATGACTTCCATACAGTTAGAGAAAGGTACTATTACTCATTTATGGGTAGAGGAAGCTTATGAATTGGAAAGTAGAGATAAACTTGATACAGTTACTGAAGCTATGAGAGGTAAAATTGATGAATCTAATGCATATAGGCAAGTAATATTAACTTTTAACCCTTGGAGTGAAAATCATTGGCTTAAAAGTGAGTTCTTTGATAAGGAAGACGAAGATGTTTTTACTCTAACAACTACCTATAAGATTAATGAATTCTTAGATAAAGATACTATTAGAAGGTATGAAAAGCTATATAAAACTAATCCACGAAGAGCAAAAATAGTTTGTGATGGAGAATGGGGAGTTGCTGAAGGATTAGTATTTGAAAATGTTATATTTGAGCCTTTTGACATCCAGGAGAAATTAAAAGAACAATTACAATTATTAATAGGTTTAGACTTTGGATATGAGCATGATCCTACAGCTCTAATTGTTGCTTTATTAGATGAAGAAAATGAGAAGATTTATATTATAGATGAGCATTATGAAAAGGGAATGCGTACAAAAGAAATAGCAAATATGATTAAGAAAAAAGGATATCAAAAGTTAACTATAGTAGCAGATAGTGCGGATGGGAGATTAATTGATGAGCTAAGAGACGAGCATGGTATAAGAAGAATAACCAGGAGTGAAAAAGGACCCGGAAGTGTAAAACAAGGGATAGAACAGCTAAAGAATTATCAAATTATATGTCATACTAAATGTGAAAATGCAAAGGAAGAGTTTTATAGTTATGCATACAAAAAAGATAAAATATCAGGTAAATATTTAAATGAAGCAGAGGATAAAAATAATCACTTAATGGATGCATTAAGATATTCATTACAGTGCAGAAAATCTAAAATAATTATAAAAACATACAAAGGGGGGATATTATAGTGTTTATCCTAGAATCCGATACAGAGATGACTGAGGAATTATTACTAGAATTAATAAATAAGCATAAATCAAGTCATGAAAGATACAATAGATTAAAGAAAATGTATAAAGGAGATCATCCAATATTACACCAAAAAAAGAAGGAAGAATATAAGCCTGATAACCGTTTAGTTGTAAACTATGCTAAATATATAGTTGATACACTCAATGGTTTTTTTATTGGTATACCAATAAAAGTTAGTCATGAATCAGATGAAATAAATAATTATCTTGACTTTGTAGATAAATTTAATGATCAAGATGATAACAATGCAGAATTGTCAAAGTTATGTAGTATTTATGGCCATGCCTATGAAATGATTTATATAGATGGTGATGGCCAGCTGGGTATAACCTATATAGAGCCAGATGAAGCTTTTGTTGTATATGATGACTCAATAGTAGGTAAACCTATGTATGGGGTAAGGTATTATAACAATATTGATAATAAACTTGAGGGAAGTTACTCGGATATATATAAGATAGCCTATTTCAAAGAAAATGATGAAGGGAAACTATACTTTTATGACGAAAAACCACATTTATTTGGGGATGTGCCAATTATTGAATATGTAGAAAATGAAGAAAAGCTAGGAGCATTTGAAGGTGTAGAAACTCTTATAAATGCTTATAATAAAGCTCTGTCGGAAAAAGCTAATGATGTTGATTATTTTGCTGATGCATATTTAAAAATATTAGGGGCTGAGCTAGATGAAAAGACTATTAAAAAACTAAGAGACTCTAGAACAATAAATATGGCTGGTGGGGAAGTTGATAAGCTTATAGTTGAATTTCTGGATAAACCCGACGCTGATAATACCCAAGAAAATTTAATAAATAGACTAGAAAAACTAATATTTCAAATATCTATGGTAATGAATATTAATGATGAAAGTTTTGGAACTCAATCAGGTATAGCTCTTAAATATAAATTACAAAGTATGGAGAATTTGGCTAAGACTAAGGAAAGAAAATTTGTATCGGGGTTGAATAGGAGATATAAGATGATAGCTAATACTAGTATAACTCCAATTAAAGGTGATGAATGGACTGGTATTAAATATCAATTCACTAGAAATTATCCTGCTAATATTTTAGAAGAATCAGAAATAGCAAGAAATCTAACTGGAATAACTAGCAAAGGAACAGCTTTATCGGTATTATCTATTGTTGATAATGCTAAAGATGAGGTTGATAGAATCAACGACGAATACGATATTGATGATGAGTATGACTTTGATAGAAATAGAGTTGATTTAGATGAGTAAAATTAATCCAAAGTATTGGAGAGAGAGGCAGAAGGCATATTTTAAGAATTTAGAAAAAAACGAAGAAAAACTTCTTAAAAAGATGATAAAAGAGTATGAGAAAGAGGCTGCAAAATTAGACAAAGAAATAGCCTCTTACTATGCTAAATATGGTGCAGATAATGTGATTGAATATAGAAACTTATTGGTAGATTTAGATCCGGGAGAAAGAAAAATATTACTACAGGATATGGAACATTTTTTTGATGTCCATCTTGAGCTCGAGCATTTAAAACCTATCAGGGAAAGTATTTATCAATTAGATAGGTTAGATGCTCTTAATTATTCTATTAAAAAACAACAAATAGAGTTAGGGGTAAAAGAAGAAGAAGTAATATTAAAACAT
Source organism: Tissierellales bacterium (assembly GCA_035301805.1). NCBI lineage: Bacteria > Bacillati > Bacillota > Tissierellia > Tissierellales > Tissierellales bacterium. Next base: position 470 of record DATGTQ010000101.1, on the reverse strand, counting down.
TTATCTAAAAGCTATACATCAACTTATAATGCAATATTAAAAGATATGGGGTTTGGTAGTAATTTTTTATCTATTGATGACATTTTAGTTAAAGATTTAGTAAATAAAGCATGGTTAAATGATAAGAATTTTTCTGATAGGATATGGGGAAATAAAGAAAAATTAATTGAATACCTTACTACAGACTTCAAAGATGGAATTATTAGAGGAGATAGTTATAATAAACTAAGTAAAATACTAGAGGAAAGATTTTTAAAACAAAGCAAGAATAATATAAAAAGATTGGTGTATACAGAAGGCACATTTGTTCAAAATCAAGCCATGGCCAAGCCTTTTGAGGATATGGGATATGATACTTATATTTATGATGCTATCCTGGATGACAGGACTTCGGAAGTATGCGAAGGACTTGATGGAACTGAATTTTTATTTAAGGACAAAGAACCAGGAGTTAATTTTCCTCCAATGCA
>DATGTQ010000100.1 GCA_035301805.1 Tissierellales bacterium | reverse complement strand
TGATCAAAAAAAGATTATAAAATATATATTAAACAAAGAAAATTATAGTGCTACTATTGAAAATTATACTAAAAAGAATAAGTCATCAGACTATAAAAAAGTGAATAAAGATATGAATTATTTAACTGATATTGGAATACTAACTAAATCTAAAGAAGGAAGACATAATCTATACTCTATTAATGTTATTAAATAAAGCTAGTCAAAGGACTAGCTTTTATTTTTTGCAAAAAATCATTATAATTATAATATAAACTTAAACCTAGGGGGAATAAAATGTTTACAGAAGAAAGCTTAGAAAATGTAGTCATAGAATACCTAAAAGAAATTGACTACAAATATATACATGGGAGTAACTTAAACAGAGATAACAAAGAAGTGCTTTTACTAGAAATATTAGAAGAAGCACTTATAAATATAAATAAAGAAATACCAAAAAGCTCAATAAAAGAAGCAATAAGAAAAATACGTACATTTGAAACTAATGACGTATTTACAAACAATAAGCTATTTCACAAATACTTAACAGAAGGTGTTGAAGTAACAGACTTTATAAATGGAGAAAATAAGTATTACACTATAAAATTAATTGATTATGAAAACATAGAAAACAATAACTTTTTAGTAGTAAACCAATTAGAAATAGTGGAAGATGGCAATAAAAAAATACCCGATGTAATAATATACATAAATGGTATACCAATAATATGTATGGAATTAAAAAGTACTTCTCGTGAAGAGGTAGATATAGAAGATGCATATAAGCAATTAATGAATTATAAAGAAGTACATATACCATCATTATTTTACTACAATGCATTTTTAGTAATAAGTGATGGAGTAAATACTAAAGCAGGTACTATTACAGCACCTATAGATAGATTTATGGCATGGAAAAAAGTTAATGGAGATGAAGAAATAAAAGATTTATTCTCAATAGACTACAAAAACCTAGATACATTAATTTATGGTATGTTTGATAAAAATAGAGTATTAGACATTATAAAAAACTTCATACTATTTACTCCAAAAGGAAAAATAATGGCTCAATATCATCAATACTACGGTATGAAAAAAGCTATAAATTCAGTAGTTCATGCAGTAAAAAATGACGGTAGAGCAGGGGTAATTTGGCATACTCAAGGAAGTGGTAAGAGTTTTTCTATGACTTTCTTAGCAGGTAACTTAGTAAAGCATAATAAGTTAAACAATCCAACTATATTAGTAATAACGGATAGAAATGATTTAGATGGTCAATTATATGATACTTTTAGTTCAGCCTATGAGTTTTTAAGGCAAGAGCCTATAAAATGTGAAAGTAGATTAGATGTTCGTGAGATATTAGAAGGAAGAAAAACAGGTGGTGTGATATTTTCTACTATTCAAAAATTTGTAGAAGAAACAGGCTTATTAAGTAATAGAGAAAATATTGTTGTAATGGTAGATGAAGCTCACCGTACTCAGTACAATATAGATGGAAAATTAGATACTAATACTGGTGAGATAAAGTATGGTTATGCAAAATATTTAAGAGAATCGCTACCTAATGCAACATATATAGCATTTACTGGTACTCCTATAGAAACAACTGATAAATCAACTTATGGGGTATTTGGTGATTTGATAGATGTATATGATATGACACAAGCTGTAGAGGATGGAGCTACTGTTAAAATATATTATGAATCAAGACTAGCTAGAGTAAAATTAGATAGACAAAAAATGGATTTAATTGATAAGGAATACTACAATATGCAAGTTAATGAAGATGTAGAGGAGTATGTAGTTGAGCAAAGTCAAAATCAAATGTCTCGTATGGAACAAATTATTTGTGATGAAGATAGAATAAAACAGGTTGTAAAAGATATTATAGCTCACTATGAAGATAGAGAAAATCTAGTAGCAGGAAAGGCTATGATAGTTGCATATTCTAGAAAAGCAGCATATATGATGTATAAGGAAATCCTAGAGCAAAGACCAAGTTGGAATAATAAGGTTAAAATGGTTATGACAACAAATAATCAAGACA
>DATGTQ010000099.1 GCA_035301805.1 Tissierellales bacterium | reverse complement strand
TATAAAATTAAGAACTAAAAACCATAGTAAAATATCACTTAAAGAGATAAAAGAGAAATTTTTAAAAGCACCCTATGGATTTTTAGATTTAGATATAGAGTGGATAATAGCTAAGTTATTTGTAGATGGAAATATAAGCTTCACTTTAAATGGAGAAACTGTATCTTTAGTAAATGAGCCAGAAGAAGAAATAATAAATTATATAACTAAAAGACAATACGTAGAAAAATTATTAATAGAAGAAAAGGAAATAGTTGATGAAAGATATATTAGATCTTTGAAAAATATATCTTCAGTAGTATTTGGTAGACAGATACTGGTTGAAGATACCGATATGATGGTGAAAAAATTTAATGAATATGCCGAAAATCTTATAGGAGAATTAAATTTATTAAAGGAAAAATATGATGATGGTGAATATCCTGGTGAAGCTGTAATTGAAGAAGGAATAATATTAATTAATAAAACAAGGGGAATCTCAAAACCTATAGAAATATTTAAAGAATTAAATAAAAATGAAGATGAGTACTTAGATTTTGAAGAAGATTATCAACCTATAAAATCCTTTTTTAAAGGAGAACAAAAAAATATTTGGGAAAAAACACAGCACTTTACATCAATTTATAATGAAAGTAAATCTTATATATTAAACGACGAAATAGAAGAAATTGTACAAGTTATGAAAAAGATATTGGCTATGGCATATCCATATAATAGAATAAAAGATTTGCCAGAATTAAACAGTAGATTTTTAGATTTATATGATAAGATATTAGAAAAAGAATTAGAACCTGTAAAAATAGAGATTAAAAAAGCAGAAAATAGAGTTATGGAAGAATTAGAAAGGACTGGTTTAGAGGATAGGTTTAAGAAAAATTTTAGAACTAGCTTTAATGATTTAACAAAAAGAGCTGAGTCTTGTAATAATGTTGCAAAAATAAATGGATTTAGAATTGAAGCAGAAACTTTAAAAGATAGATATTTAAAGGAAATATCAAAAGAATTAGATAGACAAAAGAAGAAAGAAGAAGAAGAGAAAAAAGAACCTACAGATAATAAAGAGCCCACAGTAAAAGAGCCAATTATAAAACGTAAATATATTAATATAAGAGAAATAAATTTATCAAATTCATGGAGAATAGAAAATAGTGAAGATATAGACAGATATTTAAGAAAATTAAAAGAAAATCTGGAAAAAGAATTAGAGGAAAATACTATTTTAAACATTGAGTTTTAGGAGGGGGAAAATGGACAAAACAGCACTTAAAAACTTTGCTATGTATTCAAGAGAAAAACTTATAAAAGACATAAAAAGTAAAGCAGGGATGATAGGTATAACAGAAGAGGGTATTGAATACCCTCTTCCTAAGTCTACTGAAGATATGCTTGTTTTCAATATAGGAGAAATGGAGACTCATAGAATATATGGAGAAGATGTAAAAAAGTATGATAAATTAAGAAAAGAACTTGAAAAAAGAGAAAAAAAATCAGATTATAAAACAGCCTATAAAATCTTAATAGAAGAAGTAGCCTATACTTGGTTTAATAGAATAATTGCTATAAGATTTATGGAAGTAAATAACTATATGCCAGATAAAATGAGAATATTATCTTCTGGAAAGGAAGGAGTTAGAGAACCAGAATTTGTTACTTACTATAGGGATACGGATATAGGAATAACAGAAGAAGAATTTGAAGAATTAGATGATCTAAAACTAGATGGCAGTGCAAAACCCATGGAAGAACTATTTCAATTTATGTTTATAAAGCAATGTAATGCCTTAAATAAAAACCTACCAGAACTATTTGAAAAGACAGATGACTATGCAGAATTACTTTTAAACATATCTTATAATGCTCAAGACGGAGTAGTTTATAAGCTTATAGAAGATATAGGCGAAGAGCCTTTTGATATAGAAGAAACAGGACAGATAGAGATAATAGGATGGTTGTATCAGTATTATAATACTGTACCTAAGGCAGAAGTAGATGCATCTAAAAAGAAAGTAAATAAAAACACTCTACCTGCTAAGACCCAATTATTCACACCAGAATGGATAGTAAAATATATGGTACAAAATTCTTTAGGAAGACTCTGGATAGAAAAAAAGATAGCAAGTGGAGCAAAGAAAACAGAAAAGGAATTAGCAAAAGAATATAATTGGAAATATTACATACCAGAAGCAGGGCAAATAGAAGAAGTAAAAGTAGAACTAAAAAACATAAGAGAAGATAGAAAGTATTTAAAACTTGAAGATATATCATTTATAGATCCATCTATGGGAAGTGGGCATATATTAGCTTATACTTTTGATATATTTATACAACTTTACTTAGAAGAAGGATATACAGAACGAGAAGCAGCTGAAAGTATAATAGAGAATAACTTATATGGATTGGATATAGATAAAAGAGCATATCAATTAGCGTATTTTTCTATTATGATGAAGGGAAGACAATATAGTAGAGGAATTCTTAATAAGGATCTAGAAAACAATCTATATTATTTTATAGATAGTAAAGATATTAATATTAAGCAAATAGATTTCTTAGGTGGAAATATAGAAGATGGAGAATCCAGGGAAGATGTTAAAAAGGATATATTAGAAATAATAGAATTATTTAAAGATGGTAAAGAATTAGGTTCAGTAATAAAAATTGATAAAGAATATAATTATGATGAACTCATAGAATTTGTAAAGAGTTTTAAAATTAAAGAGGATGAGCAGCTATTTATAGGAACGGAGAACATAGATAAAACTCAAAGTGAATTAACGTATATATTAAAATTAGCGAAAATCTTATCAAATAAGTATGAAATAGTAGTTACCAACCCTCCATATTTAGGAAGAAGGCATATGGGCTCAAATTTAACTAAGTACTTAGATAAAGATTATAAGGATACAAAAGCAGATTTGTTTGCTGTGTTTATGGAAAAATGCCATGAATTATTAAAATCAAATGGATATTATGGAATGGTAAATCAACACTCATGGATGTTCTTATCTAGTTTTGAAAAGTATAGAGGAAATATGATTTCTAGTAGTAATATTATTAATATGTTACATTTAGGTCCAAGAGCATTTGAAGAAATAGGTGGAGAGGTAGTTCAGTCAACAACTTTTATAGTAAAGAAAAATAAAGTAAAAAATTATATAGGTTCTTATATAAGGTTGATAGACTATAAAAATGCTATAGAGAAAAAAGAAAAAACACTAGAAGCTATAGAAAATCCTAATTGTGGATACTATTATAAATCTAATCAAGATAATTTTGAATTAATACCAGGAAGTCCAATTGCTTATTGGATTAGTAATAGTTTATTAAAGAATTTTAAAAGTGGTAGTGTATTAGGTAAATATATTCTACCAAAATCAGGGCTTGCAACGGGAGATAATACTATTTTTCAGAGATTATGGTATGAGGTAAATTTTAATTCTATAGGATTTGATTATTCAGATGTTTTAGAAACTGGGGATGGTAGGCATAGATGGTTTCTTTGCAATAGTGGTGGTAAATATAGAAAATGGTCAACAAATGATGAGTATGTTGTTGATTGGGAGTTTAATGGAAGAAAGATAAAACAACATAGAAATTCTAGTGGTAGATTAGCATCAAGACCTCAAAACACACAATACTATTTCAAGGAAGGAATAACGTGGAATAAATTGAGTTTATCTAGATTTGCTGTTAA
>DATGTQ010000098.1 GCA_035301805.1 Tissierellales bacterium | reverse complement strand
CTTAGACATCAATTCCACGATATAATACCAGGTTCATCTATAACAGAAGTTTATGAAGATACTAAGGTAGAATACAGAGAAGCAGAAGAAATTGCTTTAAAAGAACAAGAAAACTTTAAATCATCTTTAGTTAAAGAAAATAAAAATACTTGGACAGTTATAAACAATGCTAACTGGTCAAGAAGTGAAATTGTAGAAATAGAAAGTGAATTAGAAGGAAGCTTCTATGACAATGAAGGAAATGAGTTAGAAGCTCAAAGAGAAAATAACAAATATATAGTAGAAGTTAAAAATATAGATGGATTAGGATTTAAAACTATAGTTTTAAAAGCAGAAGAAGTTAAAAACTGTGAAGAAGCATTTGAAGTTGTAGAAAATGGAATAAACACTCCATACTATAACTTAAGATGGAACAATGTTGGTCAATTAACTTCTATATTTGATAAAGAAAACAACAGAGAAGTATTAGCTAAAAATCAAAGAGGTAATGTACTTCAAATGTTTGAAGATAAGCCAATGGCACATGAAGCTTGGGATATAGATATATTCTATCAAGAAAAAATGAGAGAAGTTACTGATTTACAAAGTGTAGAAGTAGTTGAAAATGGTAATTTAAAAGCAGTAGTTAGATTTAACTATAAATATATGAATACAACTATAAATCAAGACATGGTAGTTTATAAAAATGATAGAAGAATAGATTTTGTAACTAATGTTGATTGGAGAGAACAAAAACAATTATTAAAGGTTGCATTCCCAGTTGATATAAGAAGTACAGTAGCAACCTATGATGTTCAGTTTGGTAATGTAAAGAGGCCTACTAACTGGAATACATCTTGGGAAATGGCTAAATTTGAAAGTGTTGCTCAACAATGGGTAGACTTATCTCAAAGAGATTATGGAGTGAGTTTATTAAATAACTGTAAGTATGGTCATGATATAAAAGATAATGTAATAAGACTTACATTATTAAAATCAGCTACACATCCAGACCCAGTACAAGATCAAGGAGAGCAAAATTTTACATACTCATTACTTCCACATAAAGGTGATTTTATAGAAGCAGATACTGTAAAAGCGGCATATAGCTTAAATCAACCATTAAGAGCCATAAATGGTGAATTACTAGAAAATATACCTACTAAAATGTTTAACTTCAATGATGCTTATGTATTAGTTGATGCAATTAAAAAAGCAGAAGATGAAGATATGGTTGTACTTCGTTTCCATGAATATGCAGGAAGTAGAGCTGAAATTAAGATAAATAGCGATTACACTATAGAAGGATGGATGGAAACAAACTTAATGGAAAAACCTATGGAAGAGTTAAGAAATGAGAGTGAAATAAATGTAACTTTAAATCCATATGAAATAAAGACATTAATGGTTAAGATGAAATAAGTAGAACTTTAAGAAATTCAAATTTTAAGCTTATAACTTTAAAGGTAACTAATAAAACTTAGTTACCTTTATTAATAATAGAGGAGTAGGGGAATTTTTATGAAAAAAACAGCACATATAATATCTCATACACATTGGGACAGAGAATGGTATTTACCATATGAAACACATCACATGATGTTAATAAAAACAATGGATACATTATTAGATACATTTGAGAAAGATCCTAACTTTAAATATTATCATCTAGATGGTCAAACAGTACTTCTTGAAGATTATTTAGAAGTTAGACCAGATAAAAAAGAGCTATTAGAGAAAGTTATAAAAGAAGGAAGGTTAAATATAGGACCTTGGTATGTACTTCAAGATGAGTTTTTAACAAGTAGTGAAGCTAATATTAGAAACTTACAATATGGTCATAAAGACTCTAAAAAATATGGAGTAGAGCCTTGTAAGGTAGGATATTTCCCAGATTCTTTTGGGAACATGGGGCAAGCACCTCAAATATTAAAGCAAGCAGGAATAGATGCAGCGGCGTTTGGTAGAGGGGTAAAACCAACAGGGTTTAACAATGAAGTAAGTGCTGATGATAAGTTTGAATCACCATATTCAGAAATGTATTGGGAAAGTCCAGATGGTTCGAAGGTACTAGGTATATTATTTGCAAATTGGTACTGTAATGGTATGGAAGTACCAGTAGATGAAAAAGAAGCTAAAGAATATTGGGGAAAAAGAATAGAAGATGCCTCAAAATTTGCATCTTGTAATCATTTATTATTTATGAATGGATGTGACCATCAACCAATACAAACTGATTTATCACAAGCTATAAACCTTGCAAATAATTTATACAATGATATAGAATTTGTACATTCTAATTTTGAAGATTATATAAAAGATTTAAAAGAAAATATGCCAAAAGACTTACAAATTATAAAAGGGGAATTAAGAAGCCAACAAACAGATGGATGGTATACTTTAGTAAATACTGCATCAGCTAGGGTTTACTTAAAGCAATGGAATAATTTATGCCAAACTTTATTTGAAAAAGTAGCAGAGCCAATAGCTACTATGGCTAGCCACTATGGATATAAATACCCACATCACTTATTTGAATATGGATGGAAATCATTAATGAAAAATCATCCTCACGACAGTATATGTGGATGTAGTGTAGATGAAGTTCATAGAGAAATGGTAGCTAGATTTGATAAAGCTAAGGATGTAGCAAAGTTTATAATAAATGAAAGTTTAGAATTTATAAAAGATAACATAAATACAGAAGTATTTTCTAAATTAGGAGATAACACATATCCTTTTATAATTGTAAATACAAGTGGATATGATAGAGCATCTGTAACAGAAATTGAAATGGATCTATGTAGAAAATATTTTAAAGAAGGTCATCCAACTCTTATAGCAAAAGAAATGAAAAAGATAGAACTTCCTAAATTTAAAGTAGTAGATATAAATGGAAATAAAATAGATGCTGACATAGTTGATATGGGAATAAGATTTGGGTATGACTTACCAGATGATAAGTTCAGACAGCCATATTATGCAAGATATGTTAAAGTTGAGCTTTTAACTAAGAATATAAAATCATTTGGATGGGATACATATGCATTAGTTGAAGATAATGATAGTACTATAGAAAATAAAACTATAGTAGTTGACAAAAATATATTAGAAAATGAAAATCTAAGAGTAGAGGTAAAAGAAAATGGTTCAGTAGAACTATTAGATAAAAATACTAATAAAGTATTTAAGGATTTATGTATATACGAAAATACTGGAGATATAGGTAATGAATATATATATATGAAGCCAGTAGGAGAAATACCTATAACTACTAAAGATATAAAAGCAGATATAAAAATAAAAGAAGATTTACCATATAAAGGTGTAATAGAAATAACTCATAAATTAAATATACCAAAGAGTTCAAATAAGTTATTACTAGAAGAGATAGAAGAAGTACTAGAATTTAAACATAGAAAATCTCAAAGAGTAGATGAAACTGTAGAACTAGAAATAAAAACTACTTTAACTTTAGAAAAAAATGATAAAGGATTAAAAGTAAAGTCATCATTTAATAACGTAGCTAAAGACAATAGAATGAGAATGTTATTTGCTACAGACATAGAAAGTGACGTACATTATGCAGACTCTATATTTGAATTAGCAAAAAGAAATAATATAGTTGATGAAGCTTGGGAAAATCCAAATAACTGCCAACATCAACAAGCTTTTGTAAATATTCATAATAAAGATTATGGACTTACAGTAGCTAACAAGGGATTAAATGAATATGAATTATTAAATGATGGAAGAAACACTATAGCAGTAACACTTTTAAGATGTGTTAGAGAATTAGGAGACTGGGGAGTATTTGGAACACCAGATGCACAATGTATAGGATACCATGAAGCAGAGTTAAAAATAATACCTCATGGTAAGAATATCTATGATTCTGTAAAAGAAGCTCATATGTATCAAATTCCAGTTATTACTAAACAAGTTGATATAAAAAACGGAGAAATAAACCATGAAAACGGTTTGATGAATTTCGATGGATATGGTATAATATGGTCAACACTTAAAATGGGGAATGATTTTAATACAATATTTAGAGTTTATAATGTATCAGATAAAGATACAAGTTTAGAAATAAGTAAATGTGACTTCGGTAAAGAAATATATATATCAAATATATTAGAAGAAGAAATTAAAAGTGTCATAGATGGCAAAGTTAATTTAAGAAAATCAGAAATATCAACTATATCAATAAGATAGAAAAAAAGGTTATCTGATAGATAACCTTTTTTTGTAAATATAATATGTAGGGGGAATAAAATGAAATTTGGAGATGTTTTATTAAATTTTTGTGAGTGGATTTGGAGGTTTATGATTTTAAATTTTCTATGGGTAATATTTATGGTAGCAGGTGGAGTAGTATTAGGAATAATGCCTTCTACAGTAGCAACATTTTACATACTTAGAAAATGGGTTCAGGGTAATTTTGATATACCTATATTTAAAACATTTAAAGATGTTTATAAAAAAGAATTTATAAATTCTAACAAGTGTGGATTTGTATTTTTTGCATTATTTGCATTTTTAGCTTTTGATTTAACTATTTTATATAAAATGGAAGCTCTGTATTCTACAGTATTATATATTATAGTTATGACAGTACTTTTCTTTGTAAGTATATCTTTTATGTTCTTCTTTCCATTGTATGTACACTTTGAGCAAAGTAACAAAGATTATATAAAAAATTCATTTATAATAGCATTATCAAGCCCATTTCAAACTTTATTAATATTAATCGGTTTATATATTTTATCTTATATAGTAAAAGGTAATCTAGGATTAGTATTATTTTTCTTTATGGTTATACCTGGATATTTAATAATGCATGTATCAAATAAGAAATTTAAGCAGATTCAAAGAAGTATGTAATTATTAAGGGTGTTAGAGATTGATTGCTTTATACAAAAAATATATAAGGAATAAAATTTTTAATAAGATGTTACTTATATATTCTTTAATAACAATTATATCTATATTTTTATTAACCAATATATTTATAAACTATCATATCGATAATGAACTACAAAATGAATTAGATATTTATTCAGAAGTTATTTTTAATATAGAAAAAAGATTTGAAGAGCAAGATAGTATAACAAACTCTATTGCTAATGGCATAAATACACAACCTAAAGTAATAGAAGAAGTTAAAGTACTTGTTGAAAATACATATGAAGAATATTTAAGTTACAAACTAGATAAATTTTCATCATCGAATATGAAACAAATAGATTTAACATATTTAATAAATACAATATTAGCAGATAGAGCTGGTGCATTAGCAGTATGTATAAATAATAAAGATCAACAATATATAAGTGAGATTGTTTTAAATCATAACAAATGGTATGACTTAAAAAATGAAGAAAGTAAATCCAAGTATGTTAGAAAGATAACTAAACCAATAAAAAGTATAGACTCTATGTATATAATAGCTTATATAGATATATATTTTGATTTAAATAGTTTGAACAATATAGTTGAAAAGTCAAACTTTAAAGGAAATTTAATAATATTTGATGAAAATGATAAGATAATATTTAGTTCTAACAAAAATACATCAGACTTAGAAATAGATTATATTAAAAATAACTTAGATAAAAACAATGAGCAGAAATTCCCTATAGTTATGACTAAAAAAGATGCACAAACTAATTATAAATATGGAACTATGATAACCCAAAAAGAACTAGGTGTTTATAAAATTAAATCTAGAATAACTTATATATCTTTAACTTTTATAGTTATGATTCTAATAGTAACATATTTTGCAATAAATCAGTATTCTAGTAAGTTAAGGAATATGATGAAAAATATCGAAAAGTTAAAGCAAGGGAAACTAGATACAAGGTTTAATATAAAACAAGAAGTTGATGAATTAGATATGATAGCTATAAGTATTGACGAGATGAGTGAAAGTCTACAATATAATATAAATAAAAATTATGTGGCAGAGGTTAAACAAAAACAAGCTGAAATAAATGCACTTCAATCGCAAATTAAACCACACTTCTTATATAATACTTTAGAGGTTATAAGAATGAGTGCATTATCTAGTAAAAATAAAGAAGTAGCACAAATGATATATAATTTAGCTAGTATGTTTAGATATTCTACTTATAATAATGGAAGTCTAGTTAGCATAAGAGATGAAATAAAGCATAGCAAGATGTATTTGAGTTTATGCGCTACAAGATATAAGGGGATGCTAGATTATTCAATTCACGTTGATGATAAATATTTAGATTATCCAGTGCCTAAGTTTACAATCCAACCAATATTAGAAAATGCTATAAATCATGGATTAAGAAAAGGTTTTTGTGATAATTATATAAAAGTTACTATAAAGGAAATAGATGAAGAAATAGAAATTAGTATAAAAGACAATGGTAATGGAATGAGTGAAGAAGCTATAAGGAAAATAAAAGATGGGCTAGAAAAGAATATCCAAAAGCCAAATTCAATTGGACTTATGAATATAAATAATAGATTGAAACTAAATTTTGGAGAACAATACGGTATTTATATAAATAGTAGGATAAATGAGGGAACTACTGTAAGTATAAAAATACCAGTTTTAGGAGATGAGGTTGATAATGTATAAAGTATATTTATTAGATGATGAACCATTTATATTAGAAGGGCTTAAGTATATAGTAGATTGGCAAGACTATGGATTTGAAATAGTAGGTTTTGCTAATAACGGAGAAGATGGTTTAAAAGAAATTTTATCTATGGATATAGATTTAGTTATAACTGATATAATGATGCCTAAGATGACTGGTCTTGAGCTTATAGAAAATTTAATAAATTCAAATTATCAAACTAATTTTATAGTACTTAGTGCGTTTCAAGAATTTGAATATGCTAAAAAAGCTATTAGTATGGGGGCACAAAATTACATACTAAAGCCTATAGATATAGAAGAATTAGAGAAGAGTATAATAAGTATAAAGAGTAAATTAAAAGAAAAAGAAAATAGAAATAAAGATAAAGAAGTTGTAAATAATAGTGTATTGCTAAAAATAATAACTGAGAAAGATTATGAAAATATCGATTATATAAAGGAAAAATTAAAATATAATGATGAATATCGTGTGGGTATAATTGAATTAAAAAATAAAGATAAAGATATACATAAAGTACTAAAAGCAATACCAGATATGAAAAAATATTTATATTGCATAGAGAATAAATCTAAAGCTGTATTTATAATTGATGGTAAGTTTAATGATGAGTATATAGAAGAACTTACTAATATTAAAAATCAAATAATAGATTTAATAAATGATATTGTATATATAAGTTTAGGACAAGTAATAAAAGACTTAGAATATATAAATACAAGTTATGAAAGTGCCAAAGATATAAGTGAATACAAAATAATTTATCCTAATATATCTTGGATAAAGGAATATAAAGAAAAAAATAACAAAAATATAGATATAGATGTAGACTTTGAAGATTTAAAATCTTTATTAATAAATAAAGATTTTGCTAATGCATCTTTATATATAGAATCAAAATTTAATAAATTAAAAGAAGATGATTTAAATCCTAAAAAAATAAAAGCCAAAGCTTTAGAAGTATTTTTAAATGTATATAACTATATTAATGAATCAAAGCTTATGAAAAATTTAAGTATATATTTAGAAAATGCTATAAATAAAAATACTATTGATGAAATTCAATTAGAGCTTATAAATATGATAAAATTTATGCAGACTAAGCTAGAAAATACCCAAGAAAGTATAAGCCCTGTAATAATAAAGCTTTTAGATCATATAGAAAAAAATTATCAAAAAGATTTAAACTTAAAGGAAATCAGTGACAGTCTAAATATAAATTCCATATACTTAGGGCAATTATTCCAAAAGGAAATAGGGATACTTTTTTCTGATTATATAAATAATTTTAGAATAAACAAAGCAAAGGATTTATTAGTAAATACCAGTTTAAAAGCAAGTGAAATAGGTGAATTAGTTGGATATTCTAATAAAAATTATTTCTATAGAAAGTTCAAAAGTATAGTTGGAATTACTCCAAGTGAGTGGAGAAAGCTAAATTTATAAAAAGTAAGACAAAAGTAGCTTATGCTACTTTTTTTGTTATTTAAATTTTAATTCAAAAGGAAAACGTTACGTAATAATAAAATTAGTGTTGCTAATCTAATAATAGTGAACTTTAGAAAATGTTTGCCTGATGATAAAATATAAGTATAGAAAGGGGAGAGGCATAGATGAAGAAATTTTTTAAAGACATCTGGAAAAACAGAGCATGGTTGCTAATGGTTTTACCAGGTACTATATGGCTATTAATATTCTCATATTTACCAATGTTTGGCCAAGTATTAGCTTTTAAAAACTTTAAAATAAGCCCTGGTGGATTTATACAAAGTTTAATTAATAGTGAATGGGTAGGATTTGATAACTTTAAATTTTTATTTGATAGCGGAGACGCATTTCGTATAACTCGAAATACAGTTGTTTATAACTTAATCTTTATAGTCTTAGGGCTTGTAGCTGCAGTTTTCGTAGCAATAGTACTTAGTCAAATAGCAAATAAGAGATTAGGAAAGTTATATCAAACAGGTATGTTATTCCCACACTTCTTATCATGGGTTATAGTAAGCTATTTTGTGTTTAGTTTCTTAAGTGCAGACAAAGGTATGATAAACTCTATGTTAGGTGCATTTGGAATAGAACCTGTGCAGTGGTATAGTGAAGCAAAATATTGGCCTTTCATATTAGTATTTATGAATGTATGGAAAGGTGTGGGATATGGAAGTATCGTATATCTAGCGGCAATAGTAGGAATTGATAAAAGTTACTATGAAGCAGCTACAATAGATGGAGCTAGCAAATGGCAACAAATAAAGAATATAACAATACCGTTATTAGTGCCATTAATGATAGTACTTACAATAATGGCTATAGGGGGAATATTCAGATCAGACTTTGGATTATTCTATCAAGTACCAAGAAACTCAGCAATATTATATCCAGTTACAGATGTAATAGATACATATATCTATAAAGGTCTTATGAATATGGGTAACATAGGAATGAGTACAGCAGCAGGTTTATATCAATCAGTAGTAGGATTTGTATTAATTATGATAACAAACTATATAGTTAAAAAAATAGATCCAGAATACGGTTTATTCTAAATAAGGAAGGAGGAAGGCTAAGTAGCCGATTATATGGAAGCTAAAATACAGGAAATAAAAACTAAAAATAAAACATTTACAAAGAAAAAGAAAAAAGCATATAATGAAGGTTTTACAGGTATAACAAATATAATAGCAAACATAATACTTGCAGTATCTGCAATAGCTTGTGTATTTCCATTTATATTTGTAATAATTATCTCTTTAACATCAGAACAGTCATTATTAGAACATGGATACTCAATATTTCCAAAGGAATGGAGCTTAGATGCTTATAAGTATTTGCTTCAGTCAGGTGGAGCATTAGCACAATCATATATGGTAACTATAGTAGTAACTATATTAGGTACTATAATAAACGTAAGTATGGTATCAAGTTATGCTTATGCAATATCTAGAAAAGGATTTAAATATCGTAGACAATTTACATTTTTAGTATTCTTTACAATGCTATTTGGTGGAGGTATGGTACCTTCATACATAGTAATGACTCAAGTATTAGGACTTAAAAATACTATTTGGGCGCTGATATTACCTTTAGCATTTAACTCATTCAATATAATTGTAATGAGAACCTTCTTCCAAAAATCTGTTCCAGATTCAATAATAGAGTCTGCTAGAATAGATGGAGCAAGCGAATTTAGAATATTTACAAAAATAGTTATACCACTAGCTATTCCAGGTATAGCAACAATAGCTTTATTTTCTACATTAGCATACTGGAATGACTGGTTTAATGCAATGCTATATATTGATTATCAAAACCTAGTACCACTTCAACATATGTTAATGAAGATAGAAAAGAATATGGAATTTATAAGACAAAATGCAATGCTAAGTGGAGAAGTTATGAATGCACTTCCACAGGAATCTGTTAGAATGGCAATGGTAGTTGTATCAACACTTCCTATAGCATGCACTTATCCATTCTTCCAAAAGTACTTTATAAGTGGACTGACAATTGGAGGAGTAAAAGAGTAAATATATATTAATATATATTTTAAACATTTTATATAATTAATTAGGGGGATTAATAAATGAAATTTAAAAAATTATCAAGCTTATTTTTAGTAATGACAATAGCATCTTCTACTATACTTACTGGATGTTCAAGTACAAATAAGGATTCGGCTTCTGGTTCAGCAAATGATAGTAAGGGTACAACTGAATTAATATGGTATATGATAGGTACTCCTCAACCAGACCAAGATAAGGTTATGGAAGAAGTAAATAAATATACAGCTGAGAAAATAGGAGTTACATTAGATTTAAGAATGGTAGACTGGGGTGATTATGGTCAAAAGATGCAAGTTATAACTTCTTCTGGGGAACCATTTGATATATGCTTTGCAAGTGATTATGCATTAAATGCTCAAAAAGGAGCTTACTTAGAATTAAGTGATTTATTAGAAAGCAGTGGAAAAGAATTAAAAGAAACTATAAATCCACTATTCTTAGAGGGAGCTACTATAAATGGAAAATTATATGGAATACCAGCAAATAAAGAAGTAGGTCAACAAATGGGATGGACTTATAATAAAAGAATGGCAGAAGAGGCTGGAGTGTTAGAAGATATGGAAAATGCTAAGACTTTAGAAGACTTAGAGCCAATATTAGAAAAAGTAAAAGCTAAATTCCCAGACTTAAAAATGCCAATGGCAGCTGGGGCAGGATTCTTCCCATATATGCCATATGATTATTTATTAGGAGAAAATTTACCATTTGGTATAAATTTAGAAGGTGACACTGCTAAGATAGTAAATATATACGAACAAAAAGATGTTAAAAGTACTTTAGATACATTAAGAAGATTCTACCAAAAAGGATACATACATTCACAAGCTGCAACAGATACAGATCCACATGAAATGAGTGTTGAAAACTGGTTTGTTAGAAAAGAGCAATATGCACCAGGTGCAATAGAAATGTGGTCTTCTAATGCAAAATATGATGTTGGATATAGTCCATCACACGATCCTTTAACTATAAACAATTCAGTTACAGGTTCTGTAATGTCAATATCAGCTGCATCTAAAAATCCAGAAAAGGCAATGGAATTCTTAAATTTATTAAATACTGATGAATACTTAAGAAACTTAATTGATAGAGGTATAGAAGATGTTCACTATACAACTAATGAAGATGGAACTATAACAAAAACTGAAGATGCACAAAAATATAGTATGCCATCTTGGGCTTTAGGAAATGTATTCTTAACTAAGAACTATGATACTGACCCAAAAGATAGAATAGAACAATATGAAAAGTTTAACTCTCAAGCAGTAGCTTCTCCTACATTAGGATTCTACGCAGATACATCAAATATAAGTACAGAAATAGCTACTATATCTAATATAGTTCAAGAATTTAAGGCTCCATTATTTACAGGATCTGTTGATACTGATAAATATTTAGGACAATTAAATGACAAATTAAAAGCTGCTGGAATTGACAATGTTATGAAAGAATTACAAAGTCAATATGACAAGTGGATGGCTGAGCAAAAATAATTTTAAAATAACTTAAATTAAAGGTATTCTTCTACTAAAGGTAGTAGAATACCTTTACTATTTTACTTATAAGGAGAATTTTTATAGGTAGTAAACTTAAAAACTATAAAGGGGAAAGATTATGTACACATCGATAGATAGGTTAATAAATACGGTAAAAGAAAATTTTAAAGACGATAAAAAAATAGGAGATATGTTCGAGAAATGTTTCCTAAATACAATAAATACAACTATAAAAAGAATGGAAGACAAAACATCATATGTTTTAACAGGGGATATACCAGCTATGTGGCTAAGAGATTCTGTTTGCCAAGTTAGGCCATACTTAGTACTAGCTAATGAAGACAATGAAATAGCAGATATGATAGAAGGATTAGTTGAAAGACAATTTAGATATATATTAGTAGATCCATATGCAAATGCTTTTAATGAAGAAGCTAATGGTGCAGGACATCAAACTGACTTGACAGATATGAAACCTGACGTATGGGAAAGAAAGTATGAGATAGATTCATTGTGTTTCCCAATACAATTAAGCTATTTATTATACAAAAATACAGGAAGAACTTCACATTTTAATGATACATTCAAAAAAGCTGTAAATACAATAATAGACTTATGGAAAGTAGAACAAAATCATGAAGAAAATTCACCATATAATTTTGAAAGATTAGATTGTCGTCAACTAGATACATTAGCTAGAAGTGGAAAAGGACCAGTACATAAGGTAACTAAAATGACATGGTGTGGATTTAGACCAAGTGATGATGCTTGTACTTATAGTTACCTAGTACCATCTAATATGTTTGCTGTTGTCGTATTAAACTACGTTGATGAAATTGCTAGAGAATTATTAAATGATGAAGAATTAGCTAAAAAAGCAAGAAATTTAAGAGATGAAATAAATGAAGGAATACAAAAACATGCTGTATATAATCATCCAAGATGTGGAGAAATATATGCATATGAAGTAGATGGGCTTGGCAACTACAATTTAATGGATGATGCTAATTTACCTAGTTTACTAGCAATTCCATATTTAGGATACACAGATTTAAATGATGAAAAATATATAAATACGAGAAACTTTATATTAAGTACAGAGAATCCAGAGTTCCATATTGGAAAATATGCATCAGGTGTTGGAAGTCCTCATACTCCAGAAGGATATATATGGCATATATCACTTGCAATGCAAGGGCTAACTACTAATGATGTATATAAGAAGAGAGAATTATTAGAAATAATGAAAAACACAGATGCAGGAACATATTTAATGCACGAAGGATTCCATCCAGATGATCCAAATAAGTTTACAAGAGATTGGTTCTCTTGGGCAAACATGATGTTTTGTGAATTAGTACTTGATTATTGTGGTATAAAAGTAAAAAAATAAACTTGTATGGGAGAAAAAATATGAATTATAAATTTCCAACAGATTTTTGGTGGGGAAGTGCATCTTCTGCTACACAAATGGAAGGTGCTTATAATGTAGATGGAAAAGAACAAAATATATGGGATTATTGGTATGAAGTTGAACCAGAGAAGTTTTATAATAATATAGGTCCTAAAGATACTAGTAATTTTTATTATAAATATAAAGAAGATATAGCTTTAATGAAGGAGCTTGGTCACAATTCATTTAGATTTTCTATAAGTTGGTCAAGACTTATAAAAGCTGATAAAAGTATAAATCAAAAAGCAGTAGATTTTTATAATGACGTTATAAACACAATGTTAGAAAATAACATAGAACCTTTTATAAACTTATTCCACTTTGATATGCCAATGTATTTACAAGAAATAGGAGGATGGGAAAATAGAGAAGTAGTAATGTATTATCAACATTATGCTAAAACGTGTTTTGAGCTATTTGGAGATAGAGTTAAAAAGTGGTTTACACACAATGAACCTATAGTACCAGTAGAGTTTGGATACTTAGGAGTCCATCATTATCCAGCTATAGTTGATTTTAAAAGAGCTGTGCAAGTCGGATATCATATAATGTTATCTAGTACATTAGCTATAAGTGAATATAAAAAATTAAATTTAGATGGACAGATAGGTATAATAATTAACTTGACTCCATCCTATCCAAGAAGTAATAGTAAAGAAGATTTAGAAGCATCTAATATAGCTGATTTGATTTTAAATCGTTCTTTCTTAGACCCATCAGTACATGGAGAATTTCCTGGGGAATTAATAGAATTTGTAAAACAACAGAATTTAATGCCTATATATAAAAAAGAAGATATAGAGATAATAAAAAATAATACAGTAGATTTACTAGGTGTAAATTATTATCAACCAAGAAGAGTTAAAGCAAAAGAAAGTAAAGTTAAAGAAGAAATACTTACCCCAGAATCATTCTTTGATTTTTATGATATGCCAGGTAAAAAGATAAATCCTCATAGGGGATGGGAAATATATGAAAAAGGTATATATGATTTATCTATAAACATTAGAGATAACTATAAAAACATTCCGTTCTTTATATCAGAAAATGGAATGGGAGTAGAGGGAGAAGATAAGTTCAAAGTAAATGGAAGAATAGAAGATGATTATCGTATAGAGTTTATAAGTGAACACCTGAAATTTGCTAATAAAGCTTTAAATGAAGGGTGTAACCTAAAAGGATATCATTTATGGACATTTATGGATAATTGGTCTTGGTTAAATTCATATAAAAACAGATATGGATTTGTAGAAGTTGATATAAATAATGAATTTAAGCGAACTCCTAAAAAAAGTGCATATTGGTTTAAAGAATTAATTTTAAATAATGGTTTTTAAAAAGAGAACACAGAAATAAGAGGTATAAAAATATGTACTATATAGTATTTGATATTGGTGGGATGTCTATAAAGTATAGCATTATGAACAAAGATGGTAAGTTTATAGAGTCTGATTCCATAGACACACCGCAACAAGGAGAAGGAAAGACACAAGAAATATTAGTAGATATAATAAATGATTATAAAATAAAGTATGATATCAAAGGAGTTGCAATGAGTGTACCCGGTGGTATTGATGACGATGGATATATTCATTTTATGGGGCAAGTAATAGATCTACAAAATATGTATCTAAATAAATATATAAAAGAACGTACAGGACTTGATTGTATTTATGATAATGATGTAAATTGTGTTGCAATGGCTGAAAAATATATGGGAAATGCAGTAGATAATAAAAATTTTGTATGTATAACTATAGGAACTGGTATAGGTGGTGGAGTTTTTATAAATAATCAGCTATATAGGGGACATAGAGGTATGGCGGGAGAGTTTGGTATAAACATACTAGAGCATAGATTATCAAACTTAGAAGATATACCTATGAAAACTTTTAGTAGATTAGGTTCAACATATAACTTAATCAACAGAGTTAATAAGTTAAAAGATTCTAAATTAGATGGAATTGAAATTTTTGAATTAGCTAAACGAGATAATGAAGTAAAAGACCTAATAGAAGATTTCTACTTTTCATTAGCTATAGGAATATATAATATAATTTATAATTTTGCTCCAGAAAAAGTTTTACTAGGTGGAGGAGTAAGCTCTAGAGATGATTTAATAGAAAATATTAATAGATATTTAAAATTATTAAATCCAGAAATATTAAATATGGTTACAATAGACACTTGTAAATTCCAAAATAATTCAGGAAAAATAGGTGCATTGTATAAATACTTAAGTACAAATTTTAATAAAATAGGGGGATAAAAATATTATGAAACACAGAAGATTTATTTCAGCAACAATTGCAGCAATAATGCTGTTTGGGGTAGTTTCAACAAAATCATCTTATGCAATACTTGAATCAGACGTTCAAGTTCAAGAAAAGACAGGGCAACCTTTTTCATCCTACTGGTATCCAAGTGAATTATTGCAGTGGAATCCAAAAACTGATAAAGATGCTAAATTTAATGTAGGTACAGTGCCTCTTAAAGAAAGAGAAGAAGGAGATACCTTAAAAAAATCTCAAGATGTGGATGCTAAAGTTATATCTTTAGCTATAGCAAATAAGACAACAAGCTCTACTCCATCTCAAGGTAAAAAAGAAATGGAAGGATACAACTTTAGTTACTGGCAATATATAGATACATTAGTTGCATGGGGAGGTTCTGCAGGAGAAGGTCTTATAGTTCCACCAAGTGCAGATTTAATAGATGCGGCTCATACTAATGGAGTACCAGTACTAGGAACTGTTTTCTTCCCACCAGTAGAATATGGTGGTAAAGATATATGGTTAGATGAGTTTTTACAAAAAGATGTTGATGGAACATTCCCAATGGCAAAAAAATTAGTAGAAGTAGCTAAGTACTATAGTTTTGATGGATGGTTTATAAATCAAGAAACAGGTGGTAAAGGAGCTTCAAATCTAAAACCAGAACAAGCTAAGTTAATGAAAGAGTTTTTAGTATATTTACAAGAAATTAAGTCAAATAATATGGAAATAATTTGGTATGACTCTATGATAGATGATGGTAGAATTTTCTGGCAAAATAGATTAACTGAATACAATAAAAGTTTCTTAGGAGATGAAAATAATAAATTATCAGATGGTATGTTTTTAAATTTCTGGTGGACTAATGATCGTATGGCAGTAGTGGACCCAGATAATGTAGATAATTACTTAGTACACACAAATACAGGAAATGAGTTGAAAGAATCTGGTGAATTAGCAGAGAGTATGAATAGAAGTAAATATGATTTATATGCAGGAATAGATGTACAAGCAAATGGATATAACACAAAAATAAAATGGGATCGTTTATTCCTTGAAGGTGAAAAAGCAAATACTTCTTTAGGCTTATATTGCCCATCTTGGACTTATGATTCATCTAGTACAGTAGAGGAATTCTTAGATAAAGAAGAAAGATTTTGGATAAATGAAAGTGGAGATCCAAGAGAAGAAAGTACTGAAGATTGGAAAGGTATATCTAATAATATAGTTGAAAAAACACCTGTAACCGAATTACCTTTTGTTACAAACTTTTCTATGGGTAACGGTAGATCTTTCAATGTAAATGGTGAAGAAGTAAGTGATAATGAATGGAACCATAGAGGTATGATGGATGTACTTCCAACATATAGATGGATAGTTGATAATAAGAAGAATAATCTAGAAGCTAGTATAGATTATGATGAAGCTTATTATGCAGGAAACTCAATTGCCTTAGAAGGTAGTTTAGCTAAAGGTGGTAATACTAAGATAAAATTATTTGCAGCAGATTTAGATTTAGAGAATAATACTGAAATAAGTATAAAGTACAAAGAAAGTGGTTCAAGAGCTAATATCAAACTTGAATTAGTATTTGAAGACGAAGGAAGTAAAGTAATTGATTTGAAAACTTCAAAAGATGGAGAGTGGATAGATGGTACTGCATCATTATCTAAATATAAAAAGGATGAAATAAAAGAGATATCTTTAATAGTAGATAGTAAAGATAATTCAAATTCATATAAATTGAATTTAGGACAATTATCTGTGAATGATTCAAAACAAAAATTAAATGTATCTAAGGTTAAAAATTTAAAGGTTGAAGATTTTAAAGTAATTGATAACTATTATGGAAATGTAAGATTAACATGGGATAGAGTTGGTAAAAATGTAAGCCACTATGAAATATATATGGAAGATAGCCAAGGAAATAGAGCGTTAGTAGGTGCAACTCCTACAAATGCATTTTTTATAAATGATATAGAAAGAGATCTTAAATTAGATGCAAAAACTAAATTTATTGTTAAACCAGTAAATGAATTATTTGAAACTAATAATAAAAATGAGGCAAGTGTAACAGTTCAATGGCCTGAGTTAGAAGCTCCTAAAGCTAACTTTGAAATGAGTGAGCCAATAGTAGCACCAGGACAATCAATAACATTAACTGATAAATCATTAGCAGCTGAAAATGTTAAATGGAAAATAGAGGGGCTTCATAAAAATGAAGAACTAGAAGGTAATGAAGTAACTGTTAAATTTGATAAGCCAGGTGTATATTCTTTAACTCAAATAGTATCAAATGCATCAGGAGAAACTGTAAATCATAAAGAAGATTACATAGTTGTAAGTAGCCAAGCAGAAGGAGGATTACAAAACCTTGCATTAAATAAAGAAGCTAAGGCAAATTCACAAGTTAATGAAAATGAAGCTGCTAAATTTGCAATTGATGGAAAGTTAAATAGCAAGTGGTGTGCAATAGGTGAAAATGGCAACTGGATAGAAATAGACTTAGGTAAGGAAAGTATAATAAAAGAGTTAAGAATGAGTCATGCACAAGCAGGTGGAGAGGCTGCAAGTATGAATACATCTGAATATACTATAGAAATAAGCAAAGATGGAGATAATTGGGTAGAATTATCAGATATAAAAGGAAATGACAAAGCTGTATCTAAAGATGATTTAAACTATGAACTTGCAAGATATGTACGAGTTAAAGTTAATAAGTCAGAACAAGGTAGTGGAGGAGCAACTAGAATATATGAGATAGAAGTTTTAGGAATTGAATCAGATATGGTATTAGTTTTAGATAATAAAGAAGCATTACATCAATTAAATGATACTACAAATACTATAGACGCAGAATACCGTAATTTAGGAACAATAAGTAGTGAATTTGAAGATTTATTAAATAAATGTAAAGATATAATAGATAGAGTAGAAGTAGAGACAGAAGAAATAGTAAAAGCTAAAGATAATTTAATATCTGCTTTTGAAATGTTAAAAAACTCAGTAGCATATTAAATGTATAGTATATAAGCTGATGTAATGTTACATCAGCTTATATTTTTAAAATATAAAATTTATAAAAGAGGGAAATTACAATATGCACTATAACGAAATATATACTGAAGGTGATTATTTTTATTTTAATAAAAATAAATTAAACTTAAAATTTATAAGTAAATATTATAGATTTTCATCTCCAAATGATATAAAAGGAATAGTATCTTATGATGAAGATATAAAGATATTACTATCAGATACTAAAGAAATTACAGATTTTAATATAGAGTTCAGCTATAACAGAAACATAAAAAATAGTGGATTTAGACTTAAACTAAACCCCAAAAAAGAAGTAATAATACAAGCTAGCAATGAAAGAGGGATAAAAAATGGATATATAGCCTTTGTAAATCAAATCAAAAAAACTAATGATGGGATATATGTTCCAAATATTATAATTAATCATGAACCAAGCCTAAAATTAAGTGGAGTAATTGAGGGATTTTATGGTAAACCATGGACAATAGATAATAGATTAGATTGTATAAAATTTATTGGAGAAAATCATATGAATACATATATGTATGCACCCAAAAACGATGTTTATCATAGAGATATATGGAGAGAATTGTATCCAGAAAATAAATTATCAGAGTTTAAGGAAATTTTAAGAGAGTGTGATAATTATCATGTTGATTTTTACTATATGATAGCACCTGGTAAAGATTTTAACTTTTATATTAAAGATGATTATATAATATTAAAAGCAAAGTTAAAACAGCTTATAGATATTGGAATTAATAAATTTGGAATCTTATTAGATGATATAGATTATTTTAAAGGAGCAGGTTATAGGCATGCAGAATTAGTTAATGATGTGTATAATTTCTTAAAAATAAATTTAGACGAATTTACTCTGGTAATGTGTCCAACAGAATATGATATAGACTATGATACACCATATTTAAAATCATTAGGAGAAAATTTATTACCTGATATTAAGATATTTTGGACAGGAAATGAAACATTATCTCATTGTATTACAAAAGAAAGTTTTAATAGAATTTATTCTATATTAAAGCATAAAATAATAATATGGGATAATGTTCCAGTTAATGATTTTGAAAGTGATAAAGAACTTTTATTTATAGCACCATATGAAAATCGTTCTCCATATCTTTGTGACAATAATTTAGAAGGAATAGTATTAAATCCAATGGATAGGTGGGAAGTGTCTAAATTTACCCTAGCATCTTTTTCTCAATACGCTTTTAATGCAAATTCTTTTAGAGGTAGAGATGACTTTAAAAAAGCTATTTTATCAGTTGTGTCTGAAGAAATTGTAGAAGATATGTGTGTGTTTAGCCAATATTTTAGAAATAGTAGAGTATCTAATTCTTTGCCATTTCATTTAATCGATATGTTAAATAAAATAGATATTGAAGGTATTGATGAGGAATTAAATAGATTATTTAATTCCACCCAAAATATTAAAAATAGTAAACAAAAGAACCTTTTAGAAAGTATTATGCCTTGGATATTACAAATAGAAGAAGAAAAAATACTATGGCAAAGTTTTAAAGATGGATATATAGATGAAGTTAAAAGTAAAATTAATTTATTTGAAAAATCAAAATATAAAACTTCAGCAAATATAGTGGTTAAAGCTTTAAAAAAGATTTTAGATATAAAGGAGGGATAAGAAGAGTATGTTTGGTAAAATAAGAAACTTTAAAGTAAATGAGAATATAGTGAAAGTAGAGTTTGAAAATATAGAAGCTAAAATAAATATAATAAGTCCTATTATAATAAATTTCTTTGTACCTAATTATAGAGATGAACAAAATTCAAAGGCAGTCGAAAATTTGATAATACAACACTGTAAATATGAAGTAGATAGATATATTGATAATATAACAATAAAAACAGATGAATTAATTATAAAAATATATGATGAATTTAAAGTTGATATATATAACAAAGATGAAAAATTAATATGTGAAGATTATAGAGGAGCTAGAGAACCTTTTATAAAAAATTGTGCAGGAAGATTAGATATTGCAACTCAAGAAGGACATAAACCAACAGAGCATATGGAGTACAAAGTATTTATACCTAAAAAAATGAAGGATAATATGTATTTTTATGGATTTGGGGAGAGAAGTGGCCATTTAAATAAAAAGTATTGCCATTATATAAACTGGAATACAGATGATCCAACACCACATGGTGAAACTTATGAAAAATTATATAAATCAATTCCCTTTTTTGTAACTTTAAAAGATGAAGAAGCATTTGGTATATTCTTTGATAATACATTTGAAACTCATTTTGATTTAGGGAAAGAAAATTCAAACTATTACTACTTTGCATCAGTTGATGGAAATATAGATTATTACTTTATATATGGACCATCTATTAAAAAGGTAATAAAAGGATACACTTACTTAACGGGGACGACTCCACTTCCACAACTTTGGACTTTAGGATATCAACAGTGTAGATGGGCATATTGTCCAGAAGAGAATGTATATGAAATAGCTAAGAAGTTCAGAGAAAAAGATATACCTTGTGATACTATATATTTAGATATAGAATATATGGATGATTTTAGAGTATTTACTTGGGATAAAGATAAATTTAAAGATCCTAAAAATATGATAGAAAATCTTAATAATGATGGATTTAAACTAGTTACTATAATAGATCCTGGTGTTAAGGTCGATAAAGGATATAAAATATATGATGAAGGTTTAGAAAATAATTACTTTGCAATTGATAAAAATGGAATAGTATATACAAACTGGGTATGGCCTGGAAACTCTGTATTCCCAGATTTTATGAATAGTGAAGTTAGAAAATGGTGGGCTGATAATCAAAAGATTATGACAGATTATGGTGTATCTGGTATTTGGAATGATATGAATGAGCCTGCTAGTTTCAATGGTCCTTTACCGGATGATGTTAAATTTAATGAAGATGGAAATATTATAGAACATAAAGAAGTACATAATATATATGGGCATATGATGGATAAAGCAACATATGAAGGTATAAAAAATGCAACAAATAAAAGACCTTTTGTAGTTACTAGAGCGTGTTATTCAGGTACCCAAAAATACTCAACAGTATGGACAGGAGATAACCAAAGTACATGGGAACACTTAAGAATGAGTGTACCAATGCTTATGAATCTAGGTCTTAGTGGCATGTCATTTTGTGGTACAGATGTTGGAGGGTTTGGATATGATTGTACTCCGGAGTTATTAAGTAGATGGGTTCAGGTAGGTACATTTACACCACTATTTAGAAACCATACAACAATATATTCAAGAGATCAAGAACCATGGGCATTTGGTAAATTAACTGAAGATATAAATAGAAAATATATAAAACTAAGATATAAATTAATACCTTATATGTATGATATATTCTATAAAGGTGAGCAAAGTGGTTTACCTATAATGAGACCTTTAATGCTTCATTATCAAAATGATCATAAAACTTATGAAATAAATGATCAATTTTTATTTGGAGAAAATATTATGGTTGCTCCAGTATTAGAACAAGGAAAACAAGCTAGAATGATATATTTA
>DATGTQ010000097.1 GCA_035301805.1 Tissierellales bacterium | reverse complement strand
AAATTATATTTTAGAACAAAAAACTGAAGAAAAAGGAGTAGCAATTAGTTACGATTCAAGAAAAATGTCAAAAGAGTTTGCAATGCAAACAGCATTAATTTTTTGTGCAAATGGAATAAAAGCATATTTATTTGAGAATTTGAGACCTGTACCAGAATTATCATTTGCAGTAAGACAATTAAAATGTACAGCAGGGGTGATGATTACAGCTAGTCATAATCCACCAAAATATAATGGATATAAAGTTTATTGGGAAGAAGGTTCTCAAATTCTCGATAATATAGCTGAAGACATTCTCGCCAATATAAATGAAATAAAAGATTTTTCTAAAGTAGAAATTATGGAAAAAGAAGAAGCAATAGAAAAAGGTTTACTTACTTATATTGGAGAGGAATTAGATAATGAATATATAGATAAGGTAAAATCTCTTGCATTAAATGAAGATATAGATAAAGATATAAAGATTGTTTATACTCCATTAAACGGAACTGGTAATGTTCCTGTAAGGAGAGTATTAAAAGAAAGGGGATTTACAGAAATTCATGTAGTTCCAGAACAAGAAAACCCAGATCCAGATTTTACTACAGTAGGCTATCCTAATCCAGAAGATGTAAAAGCCTTTAATTATGCAAAAAAATTAGGTAAAGAAATAAATGCAGATTTACTTTTGGCAACAGACCCAGACTGTGATAGAGTGGCTTGTATGGTGAAAGATAATGATGGAGAATATATATTTTTAAATGGTAATCAAACTGGTGCTTTATTAGTTAATTATGTTTTAGAATCCAGAGAAAAACAAAATAATATACCTAAAGATGGTGTTATTGTAAAGTCAATTGTTACTGGGGATTTAAGTAAGGCCATAGCGTCTAAGTATAATGTTGGAACAGTAGAAACATTAACCGGGTTTAAGCATATATGTAATAAGGCCAATGAATATGATAAAACTAAAGAAAATACTTTTATATTTGGATATGAGGAAAGTATTGGCTATGTATATAGTACAATGGTAAGGGATAAGGATGCTGTAATATCTTCTATGTTACTATCTGAAATGGCAGCTTATTATAAGAAAAGAGATAAGACTTTATTAGATGAATTAGAAGAACTTTATATGGAGCATGGCTATTATAAGGAGAAATTAATTTCCATAGTATTAGAGGGAGTAGAAGGTATTGAAAAGATTAAGAAGGCTATGAAAAGCTTTAGAAATCAACCGATTAAAGAAATAGGGGATATGAAATTAATAAGTACTACGGACTATTTAAAAGATGAAATAGAGCACACTCCTAAATCAAATGTTTTAAAATATAGATTTGATGATAGTAGTTGGTACGCAGTAAGACCTTCTGGCACTGAGCCAAAGTTAAAAATATATATTTATTCAAAAGGAGATAATGAAGAAGAGGCTATTGAAAAGATAAAAAATATAGAAAAAGTTACATTAGATAGAATTAATTCTAAAACCTTGGTTTAAAACCAAGGTTTTTTATTTTTTATGAATAATTTTTCAATAATATCAAAAAATACTATATGCATATAGAGTTTGAATAAGGAGTGATTATTATTAAAGCCGTAATAATGTCAGGTGGGCAAGGAACTAGATTAAGACCCTTAACTAACCAACTTCCAAAGCCGATGGTTCCTATTTTAGGGAAACCAGTAATGGAATATGCAGTAGAATTATTGTTAAAACACGGTATTAAAGATATAGGTGTAACTCTGCACTATTTACCATTTCATATTATAGATTATTTTAATGATGGTAGTGATTGTGGTGTAAATATGAAGTATTTTATAGAAGATAAACCTTTAGGTACAGGAGGAAGTGTAAAAAATGCCGGAAATTTTTTAGACGATACTTTCATTGTAGTAAGTGGAGATGCATTTACTAATATAGATTTAGAATCAGCAATAAGATTTCATAAAGAAAAAGGTTCTAAAGCTACTCTTGTGTTAAAAAGAGAACCTGTACCTTTAGAATATGGAGTAGTAATAACAGATGAAAATGGAAGGATAACTAGGTTTTTGGAGAAACCTAGTTGGGGTGAAGTTTTTAGCGATACAATTAATACTGGAATATATATATTGGAACCAGAAGTTATGGATTATTATAAAAAAGGTGAAAATTTTGATTTTAGTAAGGATTTATTTCCAAGATTATTAGAAGATAAAATACCTATGTTTGGATATGTAACCGATGAATATTGGTGTGATATAGGAGATTTAAACACCTATATTAGCACTCATAGAGATATTTTAAGTGGCAAAGCAGAGGGAAATTTAAAATCTTATGAGGTAAGTGAAGGAATATGGGTAGGGCAAAATACTATAATTGAGGATAGCGTAAAGATTAATCCACCTGTTTATATAGGGAATAATAATGTAATTAAAAAAGGTACTGTTTTAGATTCTTATACAGTAATAGGTGACAATTGCTATATTGACAGAAATGATTATTTAAAAGGAACAGTTTTATGGGATAATGTTCGGATTGCAAATGAAGTAGAAATAAGAAGAGCTGTTATTTGTAACAATATAACTATAAACAAGAAGGTGAAAATAAAGGAAGATACTGCTATAGGCTCTTATTCAAAAATAGATACAGAAGCTTATATACAAAAAGGAATAAAGATATGGCCAAATAAAAAAGTAGGTGAAAAAATGATAATTGGTGAAAATGTAATATGGTCAACAAAAATGACTAATAAAATTTTCGGATATAGGAATGTTTCGGGGAAAATAGATGAGGATTTAACACCAGAAAGAGTCACTAAGCTAGGAATAGCTTTTGGATCCTGTATGAAAAATGGTGGCAAATATATTGTAAGTTGTGATGGTTCTAATATATCAAAAGCTATGAAAAATTGTATAACTACCGGTTTGCTTTTTTCAGGAGGAAAGGTAGTTGATATAGGTAATAGTCCTATATCTGTTTCAAGATTTGGAATTAGATTTTTTGGTGGAGATGGAGGACTATATATAAAGTCTAGCAATACAGACAAGAATAAAATATTTATTGAGTTTATAGATAAAAGTGGATCAAATATTGATAGAAATATGGAAAGAAAAATAGAGAACTGTCTTACCACTGAAGATTTTGTAAGGTGTAATGGAGAAACTCTGGACAAAGTTGTAGAAGTAGATAATTTTTATTCTATTTATAAAGAGGAAGGTCAAAAAACTATCAATAATAGAGCTTTAATTAAAAAAAATAAACCTAAAATTTTAATTGCTTCTAAATCTAACAATCTTTTGCTTTTAGTTGAGGAATATTTATCCTCTCTGGGTTGTATTGTAAAGACCGTGGATATGTCTAATGAATTTAAAGATGAAGTAGTTAGAGAAGAAGCAGATTTAGGTATATTTTATGAAGATAATGGGGAAAATATATTTTTAGTGGATAATAAAGGTAGGATTATAAAGAATGAAAAATATTTTCTTTTAGCATCATTACTAGGATTAAAAAGTGGTGAAATAGAAGAAATAGTAATACCTTATAATTTCCCTAGTGTAATAAATGAAATAGTAGACAAATATAGAGGAAAAATAATTATAAGTAAAACTTATCCAACAGAAGTAATGCGAGAAATGATAAAGAAGGATTATTTCTGTCAGTATATTTTAAACTTTGATCCAATATGGGGTTCTGGAAAAGTAATTGATTATTTAGTAGAAGATAAAAATAAATTAAGTGAATTAGTAGATGAGTTGCCAGATTATCACTATATTAAAAGAGAACTACCCTGTAATTGGGAGGATAAAGGTAGGATAATAAGACAGCTTATTGAAGAAAGTGAAGATAAAATAGAAATGTTTGAAGGAATAAAAATTAATAATGAGAAAGGTTGGGCTTTAATTTTACCAGATAAAGAAAGGCCTAATTTCAATATTTATATAGAAGGTTTTGAAGAAGAATATGCAGAAGAATTGTCTAGTTTATATGAAGAAAAGATAAAAACCATGTTGGAAGATAACACATAATAGATAGATTGAAAGGGAGATTTAGATGTATAAAAAATATACTTTTTTAAAGGAAGATAATCACAAAGAATTTATAGGAGCTAAAGATGTGTTATTGACTAGGGAAGAACTAATTAATTATGGAAGGGAATTAGGTAGATTACATTCAATGGGCAAAAAAAGGAATGTAAAAAAACTCCTCTTATATAGATTAGATAAAAATTTTAATATTATAGAAAATATTTATTTAAACTTCAATAATGATATAAGTGAAAATAGGTCTTTACCGAAAGCTGCAGAATGGTTGTTAGATAATTTCTACATAATAGAGCTTCAATACAAAAGGGCTAGGAGAAGTATTGAAAGTGAAAGGAAACTAGAGCTAACTACTTTAAAGTCCGGGCCATTCAAAGGCTATCCAAGGGTATATGCAATTGTGTTGGATTTAGTAACTCATTCGGAAGGAATAGTAACAGAAGAAACCTTAATAAGATTTATAGATGCATACCAGAAAGAAAAGGCTCTTACTATAAAGGAGGTTTCTTCTTTATCCTTAATGCTTAATTTAGCTTTATTAGAATATATTAAAGCTACTGTAGTAGTTATAGAAGAAATTCAAAAGAATTGGAGAGATGCAGAAAAAGTTAATCTTTCAACTCTTTTAGAAGAAGAAGTAATAAGCGAAATATTTAAAGCAGATACTTCCTATATAGAGCATTTACTTAAAAGAATTAAAAGAGAAAGAGAAGATTATAATTATGTAATAAGCTTTATTGATAGTAAATTAAACTATCTAGAATCAGATGTTAATTCAGTATTGGAAAAGGAGTATAAAAAGCAGGGTTCAATAAAAAATGCAGTAGGAAATGGTATTACAAGTTTAAGATCTATTTCTAATTTAAAATGGGAAGATATTTTTGAAGAGCTTTGTTTAGTGGAAAAAATACTTAAAGAAGATCCTAGTAATATATATGAAGCTATGGATTCTGAATCTAGAAGTTATTATAGGTATGAAGTAGAGAAATTGGCTAGAAGTTTAAAGACAGAAGAAGTTTATATTGCTAGCAAGGCTTTGGAATTTGCAAAAATACAGAAAAAAGAGGGCGAAACAGATAGAACCTGTCATGTGGGCTATTATATTATAGATAAAGGAAGAAATAAAATTTTTAAAAGTTTAGGCCAGACCAGTCCTAAAGATGGTATATATTATAAAAATCCTAAAGTCTATACCACTCCTATTATTTTATTAACATTATCTATAGTATTTTTATTCTCTTG
The DNA here is from genome assembly GCA_035301805.1 of Tissierellales bacterium. Classification (NCBI taxonomy): domain Bacteria; kingdom Bacillati; phylum Bacillota; class Tissierellia; order Tissierellales; species Tissierellales bacterium. The sequence goes on along the minus strand of DATGTQ010000097.1, from coordinate 573 downwards.
TTATGCTTATTTAAGAGGTAATCTTTTTGTAAGTATAATTGTAGCTTTAATAACTCTTATTCCAGCTAGTAATATTTCAACAATTTTAATTAACTTTATTTATTCTAAAATTATAAATCCAATATTATTACCAAAATTAGAATTAAAGGATGGAATACCTGATGAGGCCTCTACTATTGTGGTAATACCCACATTGCTATTTAACGAGGAAAGAGTAGAAGAACTATGTGAAAACTTAGAAACTTATTATTTAGCTAATAAAGAAAAAAACTTATATTTTGCAATAGCTGGGGATTTTAAAGATGGACCAAAGGAAATAGAAGATGATGATAAAAATATAATAAATAAAGGTTTGGAATGTATAGAAAAGCTCAATGAAAAATATAGTACTGAAGAAAATATATTTTATTTTTTCCATAGAAAAAGGATTTATTCCGATAATGAAGAAAAATGGATGGGATGGGAAAGGAAAAGAGGAGCATTAGTAGAATTTAACGATTTAATATTAGGTAACGACAATACTACCTTTAATGTTATTTCTAGTGATATATCCGTATTGAGAGAAAAAATAAA
>DATGTQ010000096.1 GCA_035301805.1 Tissierellales bacterium | reverse complement strand
ATAATTACTCCTTTCTAGTAGACTTTTATAGTATATTAACTTTTTACGTTATCTTCAAGTTAAATATATTAATTAGTATTAACTTTACTCAAAGTTAATTGATTCATATAGGAAAATGTGCTATATTAGCTTTATGCTAGGTAAATAGATACTAAAGGTGATGGAGTTCACCAAAACCGCATAAAGCTGATGACTCCTATAGACATGGAATAGATGTGTCTATAGGAGTTTTTATTTTAAATTAAAAAAGGAGTTGAATTTATGGCTAAAAGTTTAGCAGTTATATTATTATTAGGGGTACCAGCAAATAAATTTTTTGAAAAATTGAAAATGCCAGGTTTATTGGGAATGCTAATTTTAGGTATGGTCATAGGACCTTATGGTTTTAATTGGCTTGGAACAGATATGCTTAATGCATCAGCAGATTTGAGAAAAATTGCATTAATTATAATTTTATTAAGGGCAGGACTTGGAATTAATAAAAAAGATTTAAATAAGGTTGGAAGTGCTGCTTTAAGAATAAGTTGCATACCAGGTTTAATTGAAGGTTTTACTGTTGCTTTCGTTTCAACAAAATTTTTAAATTTTTCATTTATTCAAGGAGGCATATTAGGCTTTATAATCGCGGCAGTTTCTCCGGCAGTTGTGGTTCCTTCAATGCTAGATTTAATTGAAAAGGATATTGGAGCAGATAAAAATATTCCAACTTTAATATTAGCAGGAGCTTCTATTGATGATGTTTTTGCTATTACTATATTTAGTATATTTTTAAGCCTATATAGTGGAGTTCATATAAATACTGGTGTTCAAATATTAAGTATTCCAATTTCAATTTTAATAACAGCTCCATTGGGTGCCATAGGTATTAAAAATTCTTCAGAAAAATTATTAACAGTAGATACAAAATGAAAGAAGAAATAAAAATAATATTTTTATCATATTAAATATGTTATATAATAACTATAGAAGTGAGTTAATAAGAATATTTTTGATTCGATATTTTAAAAATAGGAAGTGAGAAAAATGTATTCAAATAAGGTAATTGAACATTTTATGACACCAAGAAATGTTGGTAGTATGGTTGATGCAGATGCTGAAGGATCTTATGGTGATCCTAATTGTGGTGATTCATTGAATATTTATATTAAAGTAGAAAATAATGTAATAAAGGATATAAGTTTTTTAGTATTTGGGTGTACAGCATCAGTTGCCACTAGTAGCATGACTACAGTTCTTGCAAAGGGAAAAACCATAGAAGAGGCATTGAAAATTGAAGAAGAAGATATAGTGGATGCCTTAGATGGATTGCCTGAAAACAAACTTCATTGTTCTAATCTTGGTGTGCAAGCATTGAGAAGCGCAATAAATGATTATTTAGGAAAAGTAATTGAGTAAAAAGTCTATGCCATAATTGAAACCTAGGTCTTTGACCCAGGTTTATATATTCTATTTTTTTAAAGGCATACATAAACTTGATTTCTTGCACAAACTTATGTAAAACCCGAGACCCACTATTATAGATCCTAATAGTTTTATGGCATTTTCCCTTGGATTATTTCCCAATAGTTTTGTTAAGGTCTTAATGTTATTAATGGCACTATTGCCATAACTACTATAGCTAATAGAAATTTCACTATTCCTATAACACTTTTCCTTTTATTTATTGCCTTAGTTTTATTATTTAGGCTTTTTATCAGTAAAAGACTAAAGCTTGATATGTTATATATGTGGCTTTTTGGTCAAAAGCTCCTCTTTCAAAAAATAGCTTAACTAATTTTCCTTCAAAACCTTTAGCTAATGCTTTAATTACTATAGGAGAAAATATCCAGCCTAAAATCATTAAGAGTATGGAAAAGAATATTGCTATATGGAGTAGGTTATTTACATAAGAAATAGTAAGTAAATTAAGGGGGGATATAGTGGAGGCTTTTCTCTAAGGAAGGGAATGAGTAAATAATAATTAAAAGGGTAAATCTATGATGAACAGAAATTAAGAATATCTAAGATAAACAGATATACAAAACGTTTATTAATTATATATTTATAGGTCTTGCAATGAATGTATAAAATACTTAATATTAACCGTAGGGGGTGTTTATTTTGAAATTAGGTTTTATAGTAAATCCAATTGCGGGGATGGGTGGTAAAGTAGGATTGAAAGGTACTGATGGAGTTAAGGTTTTAGAAAAAGCAAAAGAATTAGGAGCATATCCTGAGGCACCGAAAAAGGCAAAAAAAGCTTTGGAAGTTTTATTTCCTCTTAAAGAAGACATACAAATAGTTACATATCCGGGTAGTATGGGGGAAGAAATAACTACCTCAGTAGGTTTTAAGCCAATAGTTTTAGGAGAAGATAAAGACAATACAGGTCCAATTGATACGGAAAAGGCTGCAAATGATATGCTAGATTTTGGAATAGATTTATTACTTTTTGCTGGTGGTGATGGAACTGCTAGGAATATTTATAATTCTGTTAATACTAAAGTACCAGTCATTGGGATACCAGCAGGAGTTAAAATTCATTCTGGAGTTTATGCTAACCATCCCAGGTCCGCTGGGGAGGTAGCGTTAAAATATTTACAAGATAAAGGTATGGAAACAAAAGAATTTGAAGTTATGGATATTGATGAAGAAGCCTTCAGAGATGGACAAGTAACGGCAAAGTTATACGGATATATGAAAGTTCCTTTTGAACCTGAGTTAGTGCAAAACCAAAAATCTGGTGGAATAGAAGGGGAAGAAGCATCATTAGATGGAATATCTGATAAAATTATAGAACAAATGAAGCCAGACGTTTTATATATAATAGGCTCAGGAACTTCTACTAGGCCTATTATGGAGAAACTTGGATTGCCTAATACCTTATTGGGAATAGATATAGTGCAAAATAAAAAACTTGTAGTATCGGATGTTAATGAAAAAGAAATTTTAGAACATATAAAAGGTAAAAAGGCTAAACTAATAGTTACTGTAATTGGGGGCCAAGGTTATATTTTAGGAAGAGGTAATCAACAGCTTAGTGCAGAGGTTATACAAAAAATAGGGAAGGAAAATATCCAAATAATTGCAACAAAGAAAAAGCTTATGTCCCTGGGAGAACGGCCTCTTTTAGTAGATACTGGAGATGAAGAAGTGAATAAAATGTTTAATGGATATATGTTAGTCAGAATAAATTACCACCAAGAATCGGTTCATATGGTTAAAGGTCTTTAAAACAAGTATATAGTAGTTTAGGTAAAGTGAGAAAGGGGGGCGATCCTCCTTCTCACTTTTTAAATCTTGACAAACCTGTACGTACAGGTTATAATTTATTTATAATCTGTACGTACAGGTTAAGATAAGGTTTTCACAAAAAAGTATAATATAAGGAGGTTTAGGGGAATGGCGAAGTTTAAGGAAGATGCTTTAAAATTATTAAATTATATTGGTGGAGAAGAAAATATTGACAGTGTATCCCACTGTGTTACAAGATTACGTTTCGTACTAAGAGATCCTAAAAAAGCGGATACAGAAAAAATTGAAAACTTAAAATCTGTTAAAGGTACATTTACTCAAGCAGGTCAGTTTCAAGTAATTATTGGTAATGAAGTATCAGATTTTTACAATGAATTAACTAAAATAGCTAATATAAAAATAGCTACAAAAGAGGAAACTAAAGTAGCAGGAAGACAAAACTTAAATCCTTTACAAAAGGCGGCTTCTCATTTGGCGGAAATATTTGCACCTTTAATTCCAGCGATTATTGTTGGTGGACTTATTCTTGGATTTAGAAATATTATTGGAGACATAGAATTATTAGATAATGGAACAAAAACTATTGTAGAGGTTTATCCATTTTGGTCGGGAGTATATGATTTTTTATGGTTAATAGGTGAAGCTATATTTCACTTCTTACCAGTAGGTATTACATGGTCAATAACTAGGAAAATGGGTACAACTCAAATATTAGGAATAGTACTAGGTATTACCTTAGTATCCCCTCAATTATTAAATGCCTATGGAGTAGCTGGAGCAGAAGAAATACCATTTTGGGACTTTGGATTTGCCCAAATACAAATGATTGGATATCAAGCTCAAGTTATACCGGCTATGTTAGCGGGATATTTACTAGCTGTATTAGAAAAGAAGTTACGTAAGGTTGTTCCTGAATATATTTCAATGATAGTAGTACCTTTCTTGGCTTTAGTACCAACAGTATTAGTAGCTCATACAATATTAGGACCAATTGGTTGGAAAATAGGTACTGCTATATCAAATGGTGTATACGCTGGTTTAACCTCTACCGTTAAGTGGTTATTTGCAGCAGTATTTGGATTTTTATATGCTCCTTTAGTAATAACAGGATTACACCATATGACTAATGCTATTGATCTAGAGTTAATGAATGAATTTCATGGAACTAACTTATGGCCAATGATAGCTCTATCTAATATAGCTCAGGGTTCTGCAGTTTTAGCAATTATATTCCTTAATAGAAAAAATGAAGAAGAAAAACAAGTATCAATACCAGCAACAATATCAGCTTATTTAGGAGTAACAGAACCAGCTATGTTTGGAATTAATTTAAAATATGGTTATCCATTCCTAGCGGCTATGATAGGTTCAGCATTGGCAGCTATATTCTCCGTAGGTTCAGGAATTATGGCAAATTCCATAGGGGTAGGTGGACTACCAGGAATACTTTCTATACAGCCACAATATATGGGGAAATTTCTTATAGCCATGGTAATGGCAATAGTAGTTCCCTTTGGACTGACAATAACATTTTCTAAAAATAAGAAATTAGCAAAGAAAGAGCGTATATAATATATTAAAACAAAAAAGAGGGAGCTATACGTCTCCTTCTTTTTTATTTATCATAATAGACAAGGGAGTGAATTTAGCTTATGAAGGACTTTAAAAAAAGCACAATATATCAAATATATCCGAAATCTTTTTATGACTTTAATGGAGATGGAATAGGAGATTTAAAAGGAGTAAAAGAGAAAATCTGGTATCTTAAAGAATTAGGAGTTGACTATATTTGGCTAACGCCTTTTTATGTTTCTCCTTTAAATGATAATGGCTATGATGTAGAAGATTATAAAAATATAGATCCTCGATTTGGAACCATGGAGGATTTTGAAGAAATGGTTAAAGAGGCTAACAAATACGGTATAGATATTATATTAGATATGGTACTAAACCATACATCTACAGAACATAAGTGGTTTAAAAAGGCCTTAACAGGAGATAGAAAATATAAGGACTATTATATATTTAAAAAACCTAAGGAAGGTAAGGAACCAACTAATTGGATATCTAAATTTGGTGGTTCTGCTTGGGAATATGTAGAGGAATTTGACGAGTATTATCTACACTTATTTCATAAGACCCAAGGGGACTTAAATTGGGAAAACCCTGAAGTTAGAAAGGAATTATATGATATAGTTAACTTTTGGATAGATAAAGGTGTAAAGGGTTTTAGACTAGATGTTATTAATTTAATATCCAAACCTGAAGAATTTAAGGACGATTTAATAGGAGATGGCAGAAAATATTATACTGATGGTCCAAAAATTCACCAATATTTAAAAGAGTTAAATAAAAATACTTTTGGTAATAAAAAAGATATAATTACTGTAGGAGAGATGTCCTCAACGGATATTGAAAATTGTATTAAATATAGTAACCCTAGAGAAAAAGAATTATCTATGATATTTAATTTCCATCATTTAAAAGTAGATTATAAGGATGGAGAAAAATGGTCGTTAATGGATTTTGATTTTATTGAACTTAAAAAAATTCTATTTGAATGGCAGATTGGGATGGCTGAAGGTGGAGGATGGAATGCCCTATTTTGGTCTAATCATGATCAGCCCCGAGTGGTATCACGTTTTGGAAATGATGAAAGATATTTAAAAGAGTCTGCTAAGATGCTTGGAACTGCCATTCATATGTTACGAGGAACTCCTTATATTTATCAGGGAGAAGAAATTGGTATGACAAATCCTTATTTTGATAAAATTCAAGACTATAGGGATGTTGAAACTATCCAGTATTATAAGATACTGAAGGAAGAAGGTAGAAGTAAAGAAGATATAATTAAAATATTACAATCTAAATCTAGAGATAATTCTAGAACACCTATGCAATGGAATACTGGTGAAAATGGAGGTTTTACCTTAGGGGAACCTTGGATTCCTATAAGTGAAAATTATAAAGATATAAATGTGGAAAAGGCCCTAAAAGATAAAGGATCTGTTTTTTACTATTATAAAAAGTTAATACAACTTAGAAAAGACTATAATATTATTTCTCATGGGGATTTTAAACCTATTCTTGAAGAACATGAGGAAATATTCGCCTATATCAGGAATTATGAAAATGAAAAACTTCTTGTAATAAATAATTTCTTTGACAAGGATACAGTATTTAAATTACCTAAATCTATAGATTATGAAGAATGGAATGTAGAGGTATTAATCTCTAATTATGAGGAAGTAAGCAAGAATATTGACAATATAAAATTGAGGCCTTATGAATCTATAGTATATCATCTTGAAAAAATAAATCGATGATGGTACTATAAATAAAGGTGATGTAGTATGGAAATAAAGTATTTAAATATATATAATGACATAATGGATAGTATAGAAAACAAAAATATTAAGCCAGGAGAGAAATTACCTTCTGAAAACGAACTTATGGAAAAATACAATGTATCTAGGGACACTATTAGAAAATCTTTAGATTTATTAGAGGGTAACGGTTATATTCATAAAATAAAGGGAAAGGGCTCCTTTGTTTTAGATGTAGACAAGTTAGATTTTCCTATAACAGGTATAGTTACATTTAAAGAGCTTTCTAAAAGGATGGGAGTAGGCTCTAGTACTCTGCTTCATGAACTGGATTTAATTAATCCAGATAAATTTTTGGTAAAAAAACTAGAGCTATCTGAAGATGATTTAATATGGAGAGTCATTAGATCAAGAGAAATTGATAATAAAAAAATTATCTTGGATAAGGATTATTTCAACAGTAAATACATTCCAACATTGACCGAAGAAATATGCCAAAACTCTATATATGAATATATTGAAAAAGAGTTAGGGTTAAATATAAGTTTTGCGAAAAAAGAAATAACAGTTCAAAGAGTATCCAATGAGGATAAGGAGTATTTAGACTTAGAAGACTATGATATGATAGTAGTAGTAAAAAGTTATACCTATTTAGATGATGCTAGCCTATTCCAATATACAGAATCTAGACATCGCCCTGATAAATTTCGATTTGTAGACTTTGCAAGAAGAAAAAATTATTAAATTGTGACGAATAAGAAAGAGGGATGGTTTTTTCTCACTTATTTAGGTTCATATGTTTATTTAGCATATATGATTAAGATATGAAATAAACATATAGAGAGATTTTACAATTTATGAGGCAGGGTGAAAAAATGAAAAAAAAGAGAAAGCCTAAAGTGTTTATAGGTAAACTTAATAAAAGGATATTGTTTTTGGTATTAGTTCTTTTAGTGATGTTTGTCATTATAGCCTTTTTATCAAATACAAGAATATTTCAAACTTTAGGTAGAAAGTCTGGAGAAGTAATAGTAGTGGATCCAGGTCATGGGGGAATAGATGGGGGTACAAGTGATAGTAGTGGACTCCTTGAAAAGGATATAAATTTAGACGTAAGTTTAAAATTAAAAAAAGAATTGAATAAAGAAGGATTTAATGTAATTATGACTAGGAATAAGGATGAGTCCTTAGAAGAATATAGTAATGTTAATGCTTCTAGATATAAAAGAGATTTGAATGCAAGAAAAACAATTGTAAATGAAAATAAACCAAAAGCTTTTATAAGTATACATGTAAATTCAAACAAGAGGAGTAGTGCAAGGGGAGTTCAAGTATATTATTATCCAACATCTGATGAAAGTAGAAGGCTAGCAGAAAATATTTGTGAATCTATAAATGAAATAGTTTATAGGGACTATCTAGGTGATTATGATTTAGAAGCTCAACCCATGGCAGAAAATTTTTTCATACTAAGGGAGACGGAAGCTTCTGGAGTATTAGTAGAGATTGGTTTTATAACTAATCTGGAGGATAATAAATTATTGCAAGACAATAAGTATAAGAAGAAAATTGCAATAGCTATAATGGAAGGAATAAAGATGTATAGTGTAAAGTGAATTTAATAACATTTGAACATAATACAATATAAAATTATTTAATGATTGGAAAAATAAGCCTATAATTTTTAGAATTTTAATCTATAGGCTTTTTTATTTTACTCAGAAGTTTAAAAAGTAAAGTAAAGATGCTATAATAATTATTAATATGTAAAAGAATAATGATGGGGGCATAATATGGGAAAAAAGACGTTATTATTAATAATTTCGATAATACTTACATTCTCTGTATGTGTTTATGGAGAAAGTACAGATGAGATTGAAAATATTGAAGAAATGGAAGAAGATATAGTAAATCCTATAGTGGAAAGAGCAATAATATTGGAAGCTGGGGAAATAGAAGCAGCAGAGGATAATAGGGATATATTTGGAGAAAATCAGAAAATAAAGTTAGAAGTAATTAGTGGAGAATATAAAGGTAAGATTTTTGAGATTGAACATGGTATATCAGGAAATCCTTCTTTTGATGTTATTGTAAAAAATGGAGACAAGGTTATTATAGGAATTGAAGAGCATGGGGAAGGTAACTTGAAAGTATATATAATGCAACACTTACGTCAAAATTATATACTTTATTTAGTTATTTTATTTATTTTATTACTTATAGTAATAGGAAGAATGAAAGGCTTAAAGTCAATAATCACTCTTTCTCTTACAATGATCGCTATATTAAAAATATTACTACCTTTAATGTTAAAGGGAATGAATCCTATTTTAATAACTATTTTAGTATCTGTAGGAATTACAATTTTTACTGTCTTTATTGTAAGTGGTATCAATAATAAAAGTATTGCGACTATAATTGGGACAAGTGGTGGTGTTCTTCTAGCAGGAATTATAGCTTATATTATAGGAAATAAGGCTAATTTAACGGGATTTTCTAGCGAAGAAGCAGTAATGTTAATGTATACACCTCAAGGGATTAAGTTTGACATGAAGGGTATATTATTCTCTGGCATAATTATGGGAGCGTTAGGAGCGGTTATGGATGTAGGCATGTCTATCTCCTCTTCTATAGATGAAGTTTATAATGCTAATAAAGATTTAACAAGAGAAGAATTATTTTCAGCAGGAATGAATGTAGGGAAAGATGTTATGGGAACAATGACTAATACTTTAATACTAGCTTATACTGGAAGTTCCATTCCATTATTACTTGTATTTATGGCTTATAAAACTTCTATTCAGGAAATAATAAATTTAGATGTTGTTGCTACAGAAATCATTCGTTCTTTAGCAGGAAGTATAGGATTGGTATTGACCATTCCTTTAACAGCTTTGGTTGCAAGCTTATTGCTAAAAAGAAAAGAAGATAGTGGCAAAGAGAAAGGATATATATATAATCAAGAATATGAAAAAGATATAGGTGCTGGGGAGTATGAAGCAAATAAAGAATCTAGTGAGATAAAAAATGATTAAGATTAATATACCAGGATATAAAAATTTAGAAATAGAAAATGTTGTCTTTGATTATAATGGAACTATAGCAGATGATGGGATACTAATTAAAGAAGTAGAAAAGTTCATTTATGACCTAGTAAAAGAAGAAATAAGGATATATATACTTACTGCCGATACAAACGGTTCTGTAAGACAACAATGTGGACATTTACCAGTGAAAATTGAAGTGTTTGAAGAGGAAAATGCTACAGAATATAAGAAAAAGGCTATTGAGAGAATTGGAGCTGATAATACAGTATCCATAGGTAATGGAAGAAATGATATTGAAATGTTTAAAGTTAGTATTTTATCTATAGGAATAATAGGAAAAGAAGGTAGCTATTTAAAATCATTGTTAGAAGCTGATATAGTTACTACCAATATTGTAGATGCCATTGATTTGATACTGAAACCACATAGATTAAAAGCAACATTACGTTCCTAATGATCAAGAATGAGTATGAGAGATGCTTCTTTTTCTAATTTTCTCGGGGATTTTGTTTAAGTGTATAACAACAAAATATCATAAAAATAGTACTAATGTTTGCAAATATTAGTGCTATTTTTTATATGTATTTATATATTTTGTTATATATAAAAACTTTTAGTTATATAGGAGTTCAGTAAAACTTTAGGGAAAATAATGAGCAATTGACAAAAATCATCTATAGGTATAAGATATAATTAGCATATGCCAATAATGGAAGGGGTGAATAGAATGAAAATAGCATTATCATCAAGCGGAAAGACATTGAAAGATTTCTTAGATTCAAGATTTGGAAGATGTAAATATTTTTTGATTTATGATACAGAGAAAGATAAAGTAACAGTATTAGAAAATGCTGCTAAAAATGCCGGTGGGGGAGCAGGAATTGTCGCAGCTCAGCAAATAATTGATGAATCTACTGATGTACTTATTACAGGCCATTTAGGGCCTAATGCTTATGATATGATTAAAGATTCGGGAATAAAAGCTTATAAAGGAGAGAACACTTCTTCCAATATTTTGATAAAAAAATATAAAAATGGTGAGTTAAGTGAAATAAAAGAGGCAGGCCAATCTCATAAGAAAATGGGAAAAGGTCATAGAGGTGGTTAATAAATGAATATAGCTGTATTAAGCGGAAAGGGGGGAACAGGTAAGACTACTGTTTCTACTAATCTTTCCATTATATTAGATTCAAACTATATTGACTGTGATGTGGAAGAGCCAAATGGATTTATATTTTTAAGGCCAGAAGAAATTAATGTAAGAGGTGTAGAAGTAGACATACCTGTAATTAGTAAAGATAAATGTACTTTATGTGGTGATTGTGTTAAGGTATGTAATTTTAATGCATTGGGGAAAAGTAAATCAAAAATAATAGTATTTGATAAATTATGTCATGGGTGTGGAACTTGTAGGCTCGCTTGCCAAAAAGGTGCCTTAAAATATGATAAAAAGACTATAGGTATAATAGAGGAAGGAATAAAAGGAAATATAGTTTGTAAAAGAGGAGTTTTAAATATTAGTGAACCTATGGCAGTACCTATTTTGAGAGAACTATTGCAAGAGATTCCTTCTGGGATAAATATTTTAGATAGTCCTCCTGGAACTTCTTGCAATGTGGTAAACACTTTGGAATATGCTGATAAAGCTATATTAGTAACGGAACCTACAGTATTTGGGCTTCATGATCTAAAAATGGCTATAGAATTAGTAAAAATGTTTAAAATACCTTTTGGGTTAATTATTAACAAATATGATGATGGTAATGTTCTTCTAGAAAATTTTATAGAAAAAGAAAGTATTGATGTGCTAGGTTATATTCCCTATAATAAAAAGGCTGCAAAAGTTTATTCAAAAGGTAATATGCTTATAGATATCTTTGAATACAAGGAAATTTTTCAAGACATAGCAGGAAATATTAGGGAGGTAATTTTATGAGAATTGCAATAGTTAGTGGGAAAGGTGGAACAGGTAAAACTACTATTGCTATTTCTATTGGAGAGCTAGAAAAAGGAGCTATTAAAATTGATGGAGATGTAGGTGCCTCTAATATGCATCTTTATTATGAAGGAAAAGATACATATTTGGAAGATTTCTTTGGTAGCAAATTGGCAGTAGTAGATTCTAGTATTTGCATTAAATGTGGTAAATGTGATAAAACATGTAAATTTGATGCAATAAAGAATGGAAAAGTAAATAAAATGACGTGTGAAGGTTGTGGAGCTTGTACATTAGTATGTCCTGTAGAGGCAATAAGTCTAGAAGATGATAAAACAGCTGAAATGTATATTACTAAAAAATCTAATGGAATTATATCTAGAGCAGAAATGGAAGTAGGTGGTGACGGTTCAGGTTTATTAATATCTGAGCTTCGAAAAAATGCTAATGAGTATAAAAAAAATTCAGAGTATATAATAATCGATAGCTCCCCAGGTATAGGTTGCTCAGTGATATCGTCTATTACTGGAAATGATGCTGTTATTATTGTTACAGAACCAACAAAGTCCGGGTTAGAGGATTTAGTTAGAGTATATGAATTGACTAAACATTTTAATATTTTAGCCTTTGTATGTATAAATAAATATAATATAAATAAAGAAATTACTTTGGAAATAGAAGAATACTGTAGAAAAGAGGGAGTATCAGTAGTTGGAAAAATTCCCTATGACGAAATAATTGTAGAGTCGATTAACGATTTAAAACCTATAATTTATTATAAAAATAGTAAGGCGAATAATGCTATAAGGGAAATGTGGAAAAAAGTGAAGAGAATACTAAAAATAAAGGAGTTGAATAGAATTGAAAATAGCAATAGCAACTGATAGTAAAAAGGTAAGTGGACACTTTGGTCATTGTGAAGGTTTTACTATGTATGAAATTGAGGAAGGAAAAATTTTGAATCATGAATTCATAGAAAATCCAGGGCATAGGCCAGGATTTCTTCCAGTATTCTTAAAAGAAAAAGATGCTGATGTTATTATTTCAGGAGGAATGGGAAGGTCTGCTCAGGATCTTTTTATAGAAAATAATATTCAAGTAATAGTAGGTGCAGAAGGTAATTGTGAAGATGTAATAAAATCTTACATGGAAGGAAGTTTAAAATCTACAGAAGAAGTATGTGACCACTAAAGAGGAAAAAGGTATGTACCTTTTTCCCATTGTTATTGTGAAAAGTGTAAAAAGTGAGAAAAAAGGTATGAACCTTTTTTCTCACTTTTATTTTTACAGCTTAACACAGGATATTAATTTTTGTAGATTATCTGCTGATTTTGCTAAAGTTTTGCTGGCCATAGATATTTCTTCGATGGATATAGTTTGCTCGGAAGAAACTGTTGATACATCTTCAGCTTTATCTACAATTTCTACATGCATATCCTGAACACTAGTAGCTGAATTTACTATATCTAAGGTTTCTTCGGCTATATAGGTTACTGCTATGGTCATATTGTGTATTTCAGTAGAAACTTTATCTATTAAGTTTATCACTTCATATGACGTATTTTTAGTATTATTTATTTGAGCGTGGCCATTAGCTACAAAATTTTTATGATATTCAATTACTTCATATGCATTATTAATTAATTCTTTATTTTTATTTATTAAATTATACAGTTCTTCAATTGAAACGTCAGTTTGCTCTCCTAATTTTGAAAATTCTTCAGTAACTGATGCAAGTCCTTTACCATGTTCATCAACTTTGGCAGCTTCTATTGCAACATTAAGAGTTACAGAATTAGCTTGATTAACAATATCTTCCATAGATTTTGCTAAGGTTTCCATTTCTGTAGAATTATCATTAAAGCTTGTGAGGATTTTTTCTAAATGCATTATATAGGAAGCAACATTTTCAATTTGATCCATATACTTTTCAAATTCTTTTTCAGTAAAATGGGTTTTATTGCAAATGTCTTGACTTAATTCATTGATTTCAATTGAATGTTTAGAAATATGCTCCATCTTTGAGGATATTTCTTTAATAGAAGCTATTGAACTAAGTATTTTTTGTATCTGCGTCTTCCTATGGTCAACAATTCCTGCTGCCGATTGAGCAAAGCTGGTAGTAGAAACAGCAGTTAAATTAGATACAAAGGCTAATTCATTAGAGGCATTAGCAACTCGATTTGCTGATTTTGAAATTTTTGTTATAAAGTTTCTTAAATTATTTAAAGTATCTTGACAGGCTCTTCCTATTTGTCCTATCTGATCACTGCGTCTTAAATATTTTCTATTAATATTTTTAGAAAAGTCCAATCTAGCAATGGTAGTCATAGTGCATAACATGTCTATTAAAGGCTTAGTGGTCCAATCCATCATAAAAATAGCTAATATAAATCCTGCTATTAAAGATAGAAGAGCTAGTCCAAATAGTTTTAAGCCAAGTCCCCGCAAATTTTTAACAGAGACTTTTTCAGGTATAATTTGAACAGCCCAATTTTCATATTTTAGTGGAGAAACATCAGGTATGTTTTCATCCAGACTAACTATACGAACTTCCCTATTATGTTCTAGGCCAACATTTTGAATATTCTTTTTAAAATTATCACTAGATTGGAATCCAACTAACACACCAACTGTTTCATCTAAATGTACTAAAGGAGTAGAGATAGCGATTAACTCCATAGCATTATCCTCCAGTTTTGTAAAAGGCTTTGATAAATATGTTTCACCCTTTATTGCTTTTTGGAAGTATTCGTTGCTAGAGACGTTGATTACTTCACCATTTAATAAAGTTAAATTACCATGTGTATCTGCGATACCAAAGTCTATATAATCTAGTCTATCTTTTTCGTGAAGAAGTACGTCCACCTTGGTTTTCCAGCCAACCTCTGGATTGGTTATAGTATTAAGATTACTAATACTTTCTATACCAGAAATATAATTATGGATTTTTTCTTCTGCTAAACTTGCAATATATTTGCCACTACTTTCTTGCAAATTATTTGAAATAGACTGTATATTCTTTCGAGCTGTAAAATAGGTAATAACAGCGAATAATGAAGTAATAATAAAAATAGTCAGCGAAACAGATAGGACCATTTTCTTGTGAATATTCATATTATGGGATCGCTTTATTGGTCTTTTAGGTTTTTCTTTCCTTGACATATAATTTCCTCCTTGTATAAAAGATCTTATAAAATAGGACTATATTCATAGTATGTAATTTTTGCAGCTTAAAGAAAAAAGGCCCAGTATACGACAAAATAAGACAAAAATAAAAAAAGTTCAACAAAATATGCTGTTTAAAGGTTTGTAATATGCAATCTTTGTTGAAAATATAATAGCATAAGATGTGATTAATGTAAATAGATTAAGAATTAAAAAAAGGTGAGAAAAAGAGACCATCCCTTTTTCTCACTTTTAAATTTAGACAAGCTTGTGACCGCAATTAGAGCAGAAGTTTGCTTCACCTGTTTTATGTCCACAATTAGGGCAAAAATTAGGTCTTTGTTTACTTTCAGAAATGTCGTTGGGATTTTGGGTTCTGCCCTTATCTTGATTCATATCTTCCATCATTTCCTTGGCTACATTCATACCCATCATCATACCAGCCATATCAGAAGCAGCGCCACCACCTTTTACTTTACCAGAAGACATGCCATCAATCATAGAGACTTGTCGATATTTGTTGGGATCCCCCACCATATTATGAGAAGCTGTTTTATTAATCATATCTTGTATTTCTTTTGGATAATTAAAGCTCATAATATTAAAGCCGGTAATAGTAATTCCATCGTCCATAATTTCCATGTCTAGGTCTTCCTTAATCCCTTTGCCAATTTCAAAGGAATTTGCTTGAAGGTTAAACATATCTTCTCCTTCTTTGACTATCCATTTCATTAAAAGTTGATCTAAAATGGAGGTTATTCTTAGTTTAACATCTTCTACAAGATAAGAATTTTTTACTCCAGCAATTTTATCAATTAAAGCAATATAATCATTAACCTTAAAATTAAAAGTACCATTAGCACGAATAGGCATCCCTCCAGGAAGCTGAGGGGTTGGTATGTTAATAGCGTTTTTTGTTCCCCATTTAACGGTGAACTCCTTAGTATTAACAAATAATACTTCTACTCTCATACCCGTATTGAAACCAAATTTAAAGCCCTTTAGTGTAGATAAGAAAGGTATTATTTGAGACTCTATATCATAATCTCCCTCATCTTCAAATATCCCTTCGATTTTACCATTATTTAAAAATATAGCATCTTGGCCAGGACGAATAATTAATTTACTTCCTTTTTTGATTTCTTTGCTACTCCATTTCCAGAAGATCATATCATCCCTAAATTCTTCCCATTCAACTACATTTGCAAATTGCTTTTTAAAAAATGCCATAGATTATCATTCCTTTCTAAAAACTACCTCTACTACCGCTATGGGAGTGACCACCGCTAGTAACTCCGCCCCCACCGCCGCCACCACTGCTCCCACTACTTGTGTTTTTTGACGGTTTTCTACGCTTTGTAACTGATGTTCTAATATAGTTATCCCTTCTTGCAAGGACTTTAGAAGTATCCAAATTTCTATAAGTACCATCACTAGTAGTTATTTTACCTCCTGAATTATAAGCCATGGTGCCAACTACAATTCCAGCTAATGTAAGGGAGGTGATAATTTGAAACCATAGATTAAATAATATATTGTTTGGATTTACCTTTGGTCTTATTCCCATATATTTATAGGAAGTTTTAATAAAATATTTAAAAGCTTTGTAGTAATCTCCATCTGATAAACTAGGTGTGATTTTTTCACGTATAAGATCCAGTCTAGAATCATCTAAATATTCTTTTGCTAAATAAAAACCAGATAAATATACTTCCCTATTTTCCATATCTATTGTTAATATAGCAGTATTGCCATGAGGCTTATCATATCCTAAAGCTTTCTCATCATAGAAATCTTGCATATATTTTACGACATCTTTATCATTAGTGTCATTAGTTGTTAGAATAATAAAATCTGTCTCTCTTTTAGTACTGTACTTATTAGATAAATTTTCTAATTCTTCTATTTCCTCTTCAGTTAAAAGATTTGCGAAATCATAAATTCTTTGTTTTGTATTGGAATCAGCTAGGGATTTATTAGTTAAAAGTGGATTAAAGAAAGATAAAATAATTAAAAGTATTATTATTAAACTTATTTTGTTTTTCACCATAGCTCACCTCCTATAATGAACGAAAGAACTTTTAATGTTATAAATGTTGCACCAGCAATTCCACCAAACCATTTAGCAACTTTAGCATAGCTAATAGGAGGTTTTCCAACAACTTTTCCTGTTTGGCCATTCATGGCAAAAGTATGCTCTGATTTATCAAAATCATAATAGACCATCCAAACAGGAAGTAAAGTATAATAAGCATGTTTTTTTCTTGTATCAATTTGTTTATTTCTATATTTAACTGAAGAATAGCCAGTAATAGTAGAACGAATATAGGATTCTATATAACTTTGTATCTTTCCTTTAGCTCGAGGTAGAAGATTTTTTTCGTCATAATCATATTTTTCTGCAATATAGCCTGCTAAGTAAGGAGTTTTAAAATCTTTTAACTTATCATAATGGTAAGGCTCTAGTTTATCCATAAGTTCATCATCCATTTTTTCAGATGCATCAATAGGGACCTTTACATAATCTAGGTTAATATCTCGGTATACATTATAGTATCTAGTTTCTGTATATATGTAATCTCCTCTAGTATAGGTTCTAACTTTTGTGCAAAGAGCATTAACCTGAACCTTACTATTTAAATCGTATAACCAAAATGGGACATATATACCAGTTATGTTTTTTATTCTATCGGCAGTTATAAAGCCATTCGGCGTAAGACGACCGTTTTTACACCAAGTCTTAAAGGCTTCCATAGCTTCTTTTTTGCTAATTGTAAAAGGGATGACTTTTGCTGGTGCCATTGCTCCAGACAACCTATCAGCTAATACTACCCCTGCACCACAGAAACTACAAGTAGTAGCAGTAGTTTCTGCTTCTGTAATAATAGTTGCACCACAGTTTTCACAATGATATTCCTTAGCTTCATCATCAGAAAAAGAAGTGGTAATAAACTTATCTGAAAAATCCTCTATATTATCTTTTCTTCCACAGCTATGGCAAGATAGTTTACCTGATTCACTATCAAAGGCCATATCAGAACCACAGTTAGGACATTTATAATGTATTATCATAACTTATTCACCTCTCATTATTAATGAGAAAACACTTTATTATTATGAAAGCTGTAGCTTTGGCTACAGCCTTCATTAATAAGCACTATTCCTTATTATTTAATTTTTCTTTAAGAGCTGCTAATTCATCCTCTACACTTGGATTAATATCATATTTATTCACTAAATCCTCTATATCATCTTTAGGGGGTGCATTTAATTCTGCCATTGCATTGGCTTCATCTAATAGTCTATTAGCTTTTTCTTCCATTCTATCAAAGTTTGACATGGATTTATTAGCACTATTTACAGATGAACCTATTTTATTGATTCGATCTTGAGTTTTAGCTACTGACATTTTACCCTTAATCATAGCCCTACGACTTTCTAACTCACCTATATCCGAAATAAGTTTATCATGCATTTGTCGCATTTGTTTGGCGTTAGAGGCAGCTAAGTCATAGGCTTTTTGTAATTCAGTTTCATCAGCTGATAGAGTGGATTTTTTTTCCAAGAATTTTCTAGCATCGTCCTCATTTCCGGCTTCTAAAGCCTTTATTGCATAATTTTGCATTTTGTCAATTTCAGATCTGCATTCATCTAATCGTCTTTTAGATCTTTTTTTCTCTGCCATAATAGAAGCAGTTTCAGCTTTTACTTTACCTAAATCTCGATTGAGATTTCTTAAATACTGGTCAATCATTTTTTCTGGATTCTCAGCTTTATCTAGCAATGCATTAATGTTACTTGACATAATATCTGAAAATCTTGATAAAATTCCCATATTAATACCTCCTTTAAATAAGAAAATGTCGAAATTAATAAAAATAGAAAAACAGGATATCTTATACTGAAGTTAGAATGGCTAATTAATAAAATTATATCATACTTTCAAATTCATTAATACAGTATATATATATATATATATCATATAGTAGAATATTCTAACATAAAAGATTAACTTTTCTAATAAGTCAGTAAGGATTGTCCTACTGGCTCCTTTATTTTTGGCACTAATGTATAAACCTCCATTTATTTGGCAAAAATAGAGCTAAGTTAAAGGAAATGGAGGTATATTATGGGGATTACAAAGGTAGATTATAAAGAAAGGGGAAAAAAGATTATTGAATCTGCTTTGGTTCTTTCTAAGAAGCTAAAAGAAATGAGTAATAAAGAGAAATGCGAAGATGAGGAACTATTAGAATGTTTAAAACAGGCAGAAGAGGAATGGAAAGAAAAAGAAGAATTTTTCAATACAGTGACAGAACCGGACTTAATAGATTATGCCATATATGACATGGAAGCATCCAGAAAAAAATACACTTATTTTTTAAAAAAGATTAAAGAAAAGGATATTTCTAAAAAATAAAATGGTATATTTTCGTAACTTGTCCCTTATTATATAGTATAATGATATATAGTATAATGATATTATATAATAAAGGGATGGTGATAACATGGGAATTAATTTTAGTATAATATTGGCCTATGCTATTGGACTTATCCTCTTATATCTTATAGGTATGCTTCTAGTAATTCCAATAAAAATTATTCTAAAGTTAATAATAAATGGAGTACTAGGTGGGATATTATTATTTATAGTAAATTTATTAGGTAGATTCATAGGATTTTCAATAGTAATTAATCCATTTACAGCATTAACAGCAGGTTTCTTAGGTATACCAGGAGTAATACTACTATTTTTGATAGAAAAATTTTTATAAAAAAGTTTTTAAATTTGCAAAGGCTTTAAAATTTTGGTATATTTAAAGGAGTAAAATAGGAAGGGGGCAACGGATATGGCGGAAGCAAAATTGAATGCAGAAATACGAAATGAAGTCGGTAAAAATCAGCTTAATAAAATCAGGAAAGAAGACTTCATTCCAGCTGTAGTATATGGCAAAGGAGAAGAAACACGTCATATAAAAGTAAACAAACAGCAATTTCAAAAGTTCCTTAGGGACTTTGGTTCATCTGGATTATTGCATTTAGTAATAGATGGCAAAAATGTTCCAGTAATTGTTAAAGAGGTACAAAAGCATCCATATAAAGATGAATATTTACATGTAGATTTTCAACAACTTCGTATGGATGAAACAGTAAGAATGACACTACCTATTACTTTAGTAGGAAGAGAAAACATAGAAATCCAACCTTCTATTTTAATTCAACAACTTGATGAAATTGAAATAGAATGTCTACCTGGAGATATACCTGAAAAATTAGAAGCTGATGTATCACATCTTGACTTTAATACTGCATTATTTGTAAGTGATTTAGATATCTTTAACAATGAAAATATTACTGTATTAAGAGATGCAGATGATGTAGTAGCAACACTTACAGAACCAATTAGTGAAGAAGAATTAGAAGCATTAGATGAAGAAGTAGAAGAGGATATGGAAGTAGAAGTAATTGGAGAAGATGAAGAAGAAAAAGATGAAGAAATTAACGAAGATGAAGAATAAAATATCTAGAGGTGGAAAAGGGTATTAGCTTTTAGTATAATATGTCTAAAGTATAAAATAAAAATATTCTACTAATGGAGTTGATACTATGAAGATAGTATTATTACTACTGCTGTTAGTGCCTGTTGTTATTTTCCAATCTTTTATTTTTAATGAAATAATATTAGATTATAAAGCAAAAAAAAATGCAAGAAAATCTAAAGCCAGATCTAGACCTGGTGCTCAAAAAAATAAAGTATATTACAGAGTAAAATAAGCAGCTTAAAAGCACAAGGCTGCTTATTTATTTTTCATAAAATTTTTGTTAAAATATACTTTAAGAAAGGATGACTATTATGGAGAAACTTACCGAAACAATAGAAAAAGAAAACAAATCTGTATTAAAAACTTTTTTAGTTATTATAATTTCTGTAATTTTAATAGATTTCTTCATCTTTATATGTAATAATTATTTTAATAAATGGCCTTATTTAACTAATTTAATAGTCATATTATTGACCATGTTTATTTGCAGTTTAATAGTATTAAAGCTGTTTTCGAAATATTCTTATATATTAACTGAACAAGAATTCATTTTTTACAGAGTAATAGGTAAAAGGAACCTTGAATTACTGAGGTTTAATTTAGAAGATCTTGTACATATAGAACCCTATAATAAAGAAAAAGGATTTGAAAAGCCAATGTATAAATTTATATTTCCCAAAGAATATGAAAATGCATATGTGGGAAAGTTTATAAGTAATGGTACCTACCACCATTTTTTATTTAAGCCTAGTAAGGAAATGGTAAACTTGATAAATGCAAGGCTAAATAAAGAAGTTTAACAAATAAAACATTAAATAAAAGGGAGTGAAAATAATGGGTAAAATATTAGGCGGATATCTTTTTCCCCATCCCCCTATTATTGTTGAAGAAATAGGTCGAGGAGGAGAAAAACAAGCTAAGAAGACTTTAGATGGCTCTAAGAAATTAGCTAAGGAAATAGGGAATAAGAAACCTAGCACTATTATTATAATTACCCCTCATGGACCATTATTTAGAGATGCAATATCTATATCAGCAGAAGAAAGCTTAAGAGGAAATTTTGCTAAGTTTGGAAGAGGAGATGTAAATTTTGAGTTTCAGAATAATTTAGAGCTAGTAGAAAAGATTCTTTATGAATCTAGTAAAGAAGATATAACCATAGCATCTATAGACAAAGAGTTCGCCAAAGATTATAGAGTAGATCTAGATATTGACCATGGTGCTTTAGTGCCCCTTTATTTTGTTAATGATGAATATAAAGATTATAAACTAGTTCATATTACTTATAGTTTATTTGCACCTAAAAAACTATATAGTTTTGGTAAAATTCTTCAAAGAATTGTTCTTGAATCAGAAGAGGAAGTAATATTCACTGCTAGTGGAGATTTGTCTCATAGGCTTTCTAATGATGGGCCCTACGCCTATTCTCCAGTAGGAGAAAAATTTGATAAAGAAATTGTTGATTTATTTAAAAAAGGTGATTTCCAGTCTATAGCCTCTTTTGATTTAGAATTAGCAGAAGATGCTGGAGAATGTGGGCTTCGTTCTTTAATAATACTGGCTGGATTTTTAGATAGCCGTGTTGTAAAGGCCAGTGTTTTATCCTATGAAGGCCCCTTTGGAGTAGGATATTGCACAGGGAAAATCCATGTAGGTGAAAACAAATATATTAGTCTTGCCAGAAGAAGTTTAGAATACTATGTTAAAGAAGGACAAATGATGGATGTTCCTAAAGACATAGATAACGGACTTATAGAGGAAAAAGCAGGGGTTTTTGTAACACTACAGAAAGATGGAAAATTAAGAGGTTGTATTGGGACTATAGAACCAGTAGAAAATTCTATAGCTCAAGAGATAATTAGTAATGCTGTTAGTGCAGGAATAAAAGATCCAAGATTTCCAGCGGTAGTAGAAGGTGAGCTAAATGAATTAGCCTATTCTGTAGATGTTTTAGGACCTACTGAAGTAGTAGTTTCTCCTGAGGAACTAGATGTAGAAAAATATGGTGTTATAGTAAGTAGTGGATATAGACGAGGGTTATTACTTCCAAATTTAGAAGGAGTAGATACTATAAAAGAACAAATAGGCATTGCCCTAATGAAAGCTGGGATCGGTAAAGATGAAGATTATGTTTTAGAAAGATTTGAAATAATTAGGCATATATAATATGTTAATAGGAGGAGATTTAAAGCTGTGTTGCTTAGGGAAGCTATGTATTATAAACCATTGAAAATCAACGACAAAGTACAATGTCAACTATGTCCCCATGAATGTATTATAGAGAATGGAAAATTGGGAATTTGTAAAGTGCGGAAAAATCAGTCGGGCATTTTATATGCTCTGAACTATGGCAAATTAACATCTTATGCTTATGATCTTATTGAGAAAAAACCACTAAACCATTTTCATTCTGGAAATAAGATTTTTTCAATTGGTTCTTATGGTTGTAATTTAGGTTGTGATTTTTGTCAAAATTGGGAGATAGCCCATAAGAAAAGTTTAACAGTTGAACTGTCAGATGAAGAGATAGTAAGATTAAGTAAAGCTAATGGTTCAATAGGTATAGCTTATACTTATAATGAACCTTTTATGAGTTATGAATACATGCTCCATATGTCAAAGCTTATAAAAGAAGAAAACCTCGTAAATACCTGTATAACCAATGGATATGTAGAGAAAGAGCCATTAGAAGAATTGCTTCCTTATATAGATGCTATGAATATTGATTTAAAAGCTATGAACAATAATTTTTATAAAAAGTTATGTAAGGCAAATTTAGAACCCGTTCTAAGGACTATTGAAATAGCCTCAAAAGAAACTCATATAGAAGTGACGACTCTTATAATTGAAGGTGAAAATGATAATGCTGATGAAATAGAACAACTATCTAAATGGTTATCTAATATAGATGAGGACATACCTTTCCATATTAATAGATATTTTCCAGCATATAAATTAAGCTTACCTCCTACTAATTATGATATACTTATGAAGACGAAAAGCATTGCTGATAGGTATTTAAATAATGTTTATATAGGAAATATATAGAAGAAGGTTTGGAGGATTAAAGCAGAATGAGAGGAATATTTATAACATTAGAAGGACCAGATGGCTCAGGTAAAAGCACTATAAGCAGAAATATTGCTAATTATCTAAGTGAAGAGAATATTGATTTTATAACTACTAGAGAACCAGGCGGTACTAAAATTGGAGAAGATATTAGAGATATAATATTAGATTCAAATAATAAAAAAATGTGTCCAGAAACGGAAGCACTTCTTTATGCAGCATCAAGGGGACAACATGTACAAGAAAAAATATTACCATCCTTAAATAAGGGGAAAGTTATACTATGTGAAAGATATTTGTTTTCCAGTTTAGCTTATCAAGGGGTGGGTAGAAATTTAGGAATAGAAGAGGTAAAGAAGATAAA
The DNA here is from genome assembly GCA_035301805.1 of Tissierellales bacterium. Taxonomy (NCBI): domain Bacteria; kingdom Bacillati; phylum Bacillota; class Tissierellia; order Tissierellales; species Tissierellales bacterium. The sequence goes on along the minus strand of DATGTQ010000096.1, from coordinate 8,305 downwards.
TGATTTTGCTATAAAAAATGTGTATCCGGATTTAGTACTTTTTCTTGATGTAGACCCAATGGAGGTATTAAAAAGAAAAACAAAAAGAAATGGTGGAGATAGATTAGAAAGAGAGGGAAATAATTTTCACTTGAAAGTTTATAGAGGGTATAAAAAATTAATTAAAATGTATCCAGAGAATTTAAAGATAATAAATGCTAGTAAGTCTATAGAAGAGACTTCTAAAAAATCTATAGAGTATGTAAAAAAGATACTTGAAGAGGGAGGCATTTTATCATGAAACTTTTAATAGTAATAGTACAGGATCAAGATTCTTTAAGTCTTGTAAGTGAGTTAACTGAAAAGGATTATAGAGTAACAAAACTAGCTTCAACAGGAGGATTTTTAAAATCAGGAAATACTACTTTGCTCATTGGAGTAGAAGATGAAAAGGTTGACGATGTTTTAAGTATTGTTGAGTCAAATTGTAAAACAAGAGAGATTACCACATCCTTACTAACAGTTTCTATGCCAGGTGATACTTATATTCCCTATCCTTTAGAGGTTAGGATAGGAGGAGCTACAGTATTTATATTGGATGTAGAGAAACATATAAAATTATAATAGATTAGGGGGTACTTTTCTCCCTAGCCGATAAAAGAGGTGAGTTTATTGAAATTAGTTATTGCTATAATTCAAGATCAAGATGTTCAACAACTTGTAAAGGAACTTATGTCGAAAAAATATAGAGCCACAAAATTAGCTTCAACAGGAGGATTTTTAAAATCAGGAAATACTACATTGCTTATAGGAGTTGAAGAGGAAAAGATAGATGATGTTATTAGTATTATTGAAGGAGTATGTAAGTCAAGAAATGCAGTAACTGATGATAGTGATGTAGTTGTTGGAGGAGCAAATATTTTTATTATAGATATAGATAAATTTGTAAATATGTAGTATAAATATGGGGGCATTATATGAGTTTTAAAAATATAATAGGACATGAAAAAACCATAAATAGTTTACAGAACTCTATAAAAACTAATAAAATAAGTCATTCTTATCTTTTTATTGGAGAAGAATCTATAGGTAAAAAAATGGTGGCTACAGTTTTTGCAAAGACTCTTTTATGTAACAAAAACTCAATTACCCCTTGCAATGATTGTAACTCTTGTGTTAAATTTGATACAGGGAATCATCCAGATTTTTTTCTCCTGGAACCAGAGGGTGCACATATAAAGAAAAAACAAATTGAAAAAGTAATTAAAAATATGATGACAAAACCTATAGAAAGTGAGAAAAAAATCTTTATTATAGAGGATAGTTATAAAATGAACAAAACGGCTCAAAATAGTTTTTTAAAAACTTTAGAAGAGCCACCGGAATTTGTGAATTTCATCCTTATAAGTACAAGAAGTACAAATTTACTTCCAACTATAGTATCTAGATGTGAAATAATTAAATTTTTTCCTACACAAAAAGAAAAAATAATAGAGTTATTAACGAACCGATATAACAAAGACTTAGAAGATGGAGAATTTATTTCTTCTTTTTCTAGAGGTAGAGTAGGAAAGGCTATAGAATTAGCTAAGTCTGAAGACTTTTTTCAAAAAAGAGATGAGATTATTGAAATAGTAGACAAGGTAGTAAAGGGAGACAAATTAAAAATATTTTATTCTCAGGATTTCTTTAATAATAATAAAGATAATATAAATGAATTACTAGACATTATTCTTTATTGGTTTAGAGATTTATTAATATACAAGGAATTAGGAGATTGTGGTTTAATAATAAATAAGGATAAAATTGGCTTACTATCTACAGAAACCTTCTTATCAAAAGAAAAAATTAGTGATATAATGGACTCAGTACAATTAACTAAAAATAATATAAAATACAATGTGAACTATCAACTGGCATTGGAGGTTATGTTTTTAAAAATGCAGGAGGTATATTGATGGTAACAATAGTAGGAGTTAGGTTTAAGGAAGCTGGAAAGATATACTACTTTAATCCTGGGGAACATGAGATAAAAAAAGGAGATAAAGTTATAGTAGAGACAGCCAGAGGTGTAGAATATGGTCATGTGGTAGTAGGTTTGAAAGAGGTTGAAGAAGAGGAGATAGTTCCTCCCCTTAAAGATGTTTTAAGAGTTGCTTGTAGAGAAGATTGTGTAACTCATAAAATTAATAAAAAGAAGGCAAAAGAAGCTTTCAATATTTGTTTAGAGAAAATAGAAAAACATGGCTTAGATATGAAGCTTATTGATGTAGAATACACCTTTGATAATAATAAAGTAATATTTTATTTTACCGCTGATGGTAGAGTAGACTTTAGAGAATTAGTGAAAGATTTAGCCTCTGTTTTTAGGACAAGGATAGAGCTACGTCAAATTGGAGTAAGAGATGAGGCTAAAATGGTAGGTGGTTTAGGTCCTTGTGGTAAGGAGACTTGCTGTACAACTTTTTTAGGGGATTTTGACCCGGTGTCTATAAAAATGGCAAAGGAACAAGATCTTTCCCTCAATCCTACAAAGATATCAGGATTGTGTGGAAGGCTTATGTGTTGTTTAAAGTATGAGCATCATGTATATGAAGAACTTCTTCAAAAAATGCCAGAAGTAGGTTCAATAGTTTTAACCCCCATTGGTAAAGCCACGGTAATCGAAATATATACATTGCTTGAGGCTGTAAAGGTAAGGGGAAAGCTTGAAGATGGTACAGAGGATTTCTTTATATACAATGTAGATGATATAGAAGTTATAGAAATACCTGATTCTCTTCAAGTTAAAGAAGATGAATAAGACTAAGTGGACTATGTAAGATAATATAGATGTATTGTTGACATAAGGGGGGTGAAGCGTATGGCATATAAGATTAGTGATGATTGTATTTCCTGTGGTGCTTGTGCTGCAGAATGTCCTACTGATGCTATAAGTGAAGGGGACGATATTTATGTAATTGATGCAGATGAATGTATTGACTGTGGTTCTTGTGCAGATGTATGTCCAGTTGATGCACCACAACCAGAATAAACTTATTAGTAAAAAGACCCTAAAAAGTAAGGGTCTTTTTTATTATAAAAACTATAGAAGGAGAATTAATATGAAAAAAGGAATCTTATATATATGTCCAACTCCTATTGGCAACTTAGAGGATATTACACTTAGGACTCTAAAGGTATTGGAAAAAGTTGACTTAATTGCGGCAGAAGATACTAGAAGGACCATAAAGCTATTAAATCATTATGAAATAAAAAAGCCTTTAACTAGCTATCATGAACATAATGAAAGACAAAAGGGTGATATACTTATTAAAAAATTGGAGGATGGAATAAATATTGGATTAGTTTCTGATGCAGGAATGCCTGGTATTTCTGATCCAGGTGAATATTTGATTTCACAAGCCATAGACAATGATATAGAATTAATAGTATTACCAGGAGGTACAGCTGCTATATCAGCTTTAGTATTGTCAGGATTGCCAACGGGAAAATTTGTCTTTGAAGGATTTTTATCTTCAAAAAAGAAAGATAGACGAAAAGCTTTAGAAAAAATAAAATATGAAGAGAGAACTATCATCTTATATGAATCTCCCTATAGGGTTTTAGGGCTATTAAAAGATATAAGAGATATAATGGGGAATAGAAAAATTTCTGTATCAAGAGAAATTACAAAAGTTTATGAAGAAACTATTAGGGGAACAGTAGAGGAAGTTTTAAATAGCTTTCAAGAAAAAGAACTGAAAGGTGAATTTGTTCTAACAATAGAAGGTGGGGAAAATAAAGAAGTGAATTATTACGAAAATTTAACAATAAAAGAGCATCTAACTTTCTATCTAGATAAAGGTTTAACAAAAAAAGATGCCATAAAAATAGTATCAAAGGAAAGAAATATGTCTAAAAATATAGTATATAGAGAGAGTTTAGACATATAAATGCCCGTCCAAGTACGGACGGGTATTTATTGATTATTCTTTTAGATCATCTAGACAAGCTGGACAGATGTTTTTTCCCTTAAACACTTCAACATCCTTAGCTTGTCCACAAAATATACAGGCTGGTGCATACTTTTTAAGTACAATTTGTTCACCATCCACATAAATTTCTAAGGCATCTTTTTCAGCAATTTCTAATGTTCGCCTTAGTTCTATGGGTATTACTACTCTACCCAATTCATCCACCTTTCTTACAATACCTGTTGATTTCATAATCTATTCCTCCTAACTGTAGATAAGTTCGACTTTTTTCTACAGTTTAAATAGTACCATAAATTCCAATTAAAGTCAACAATTTATTTAAGAAATAACGAAAAGATATAAAAAATATTTAAAATAAAATAAATTAAATTTTAGTGGTAGGTTGTATATCAATAATATTATAAAAGTCATAATATTAGACTCTAATATATAAGTTATATACCAATAATGTTATAATAATAGGACCTATTAATTTTTAAAAAGAAAGGGGAGAGGAAAAGGATGCTAGAAATAAATAAGGAATTAAAAGATAAATTTACTGATTTAAATATAAATTTAGCTAAAAAATACGAAAATCTAACATGTTTAGACAAAAAAACCTTAAGAAAATTTATTGAGAATAATATAGGGAAAATTATTAAATTAGAAAAAATGAGCTTTGAAGAATTAAAAGAATATCCTAAAAAAGGTGGCATTGTTGGAGTCGATGGTTCTGTAAACAAAAAAGGGGGAGCTTATCCTCATTATATAGAAGTATTTCAAGGATTAGCTAAAAATACAATTTATCCGGAAAGTCCTATATATAAAGCAGATTTTTATACTCCTCTTGTCTTAGAAGAAAACGGTAAAACTATATTGGAAAAAGAAGATAAAGAAAAGTCTCAGGGAGATGCAATGAGAAATTATAAGTTGGCAAGTATAGAAATAGAAGCAGCCTTAGAAAGTATTGAGACTTTTGACCCCTATGTAATTATTATGGATGGTTCCCTAATACGGTATGATATAGAATGTTTTGATAAATGGATAGAACTTAGAAAAAAATGTGAAGAAAAAGGTATAATTATAATAGGAGTTATTGAAGATATAAAGACTTCTATTTTAGGTGAACAATTAATGGCGGAAGAAATAATTAGAGAAGAAAGTTTCTATGATAGAGAATTATTATATGGTCTCCTTAATTTTGGGGAAATGATAATTATAAAAGAAGAAGTAACGAAAAAATCTAAAGAAGGTTTTTCTTCCATGTTTATGCGAAGCTCTAATGCTCCTAATGTTATAGGAATGGATATATTAGATAGTCAAAAAGAACATTTAAAAGAAATGGCAAGATTAGTATTTTCTTTAACGCCTAGAGATGGTAGAGGTGTACCTTTGTGGTTAGATGTAGTGGATAATGAAGTCAAAATATCTGATAAATTAATGGATCAATTACTAGAAGAATATTTAGATAGGGAAATATATGAATTGTTATTTATAAGTGAAAGGGATAAAAGACCATTATAGAGATAGAGGTGATTAATTTGAAGGTTGTAGGTATTACTACTCAACAAGAAGTATATATAGGTTCCAAAGATAGAAATTTTAGAATAAATGAGTTTTTAGTAATAGTGGATTCATATCAAGGAGATTTACTAGGGGAAGTAGTGGAGGCTCAAACCTATAATAGATACATACCATTAAATATTCAAGGAGATTTAGTAGATGGTCAAGTTATGGAATCATTAAAGGCTATAGGCTACAATATTAATGAGGATACTATATATATTGCAAAAGTTAGACTACTAAATGAAGCATTATATCCAATAGAAACGGGTTCAGATGTAAGAGTTCCCATTTTTGATGAGGTAAAAGATATTATGATTTCAACTACTGAAGATGAAGGATTAGTTTTAGGAGCTATAAAAAGTACAGATCATATTGTTAATGATATGGATGAAGAATTTAAAGATCTTTTATATACTTTTGACGAAGGAGAGCTTAAAGAACAACAAGATATACCTTATATATTGGATTTAAGATCAATGCATCAATATCCTCATATTGGTGTATTTGGTGGTTCTGGCTCTGGGAAATCTTTTGGCCTTAGAGTAATTTTAGAAGAACTTATGAAATTAAGTATTCCTACAATAGTATTAGATCCACATTTTGAAATGGATTTTTCTCAAAGCCAAGACTATATACCAGAAGATGAAAGGGAAGATTTTAATGATAAATTTAAATGTTTACAAGTAGGCTATCATGTAGGAGTAAAATTTGAAGATATATCTACCCAAGATTTAAAAAATTTATTAGATGCTTCTGGTCATATAACTGACTCTATGAGTAATGTAGTAGATATACTCCATAAGAAAAATGATTCTTACTATAGTTTTTCCAATAGAATAAAAATGCTTTTAGAAGCTCAAGAAGAAAGTTCCATAGATAGAATAAATCAAAGAATTGAATTAAGTGAAACGGATGCAGAAAGGGATGGTTGGAAAAAAAGGAAAGAACTTTTTATTAATTATGACAAATCTTGTCCCTATAGTTCCGTAAGAGGAATCTTTTGGAGACTTAATCGGCTGAATAATGAAGGTATATTTAGCAAGGATATTAGGGAAATTGAAGAAGGAATTAAGATGGGCAAGCTTATTGTTATTCAGGGAAGTACTAGGATTTTACAGGTATTTAGTACCTACCTTTTAAATAGCTTATATTATAAAAGACGGGATTATAAAGATGCCCAGTTTAAAAATACTACAGCAGAATACTTTCCACCTTTTTTTGTAGTTACAGATGAAGCTCATAATTTTGCACCAAAAGCCTATGATACTCCATCTAAATCAATTCTTAAAGAAATATCACAAGAAGGTAGAAAGTATGGAGCATTTTTAATATTAGCTACCCAAAGACCTACGCTGTTAGACGACACTATCACAGCACAATTAAACAATAAATTTATTTTTAGAACTGTAAGGTCATCGGATATACAAACTATTAAAGAAGAAACAGATATTACAGTAGAAGAGGCTAACAGACTTCCTTATTTAAAGACAGGAGATGTATTTGTTTCATCAGCAACTATGGGAAGAACTATTTTTGCAAGAATTAGAGCCTCTAAGACTTCTAGCCCTCATACAGAAAATCCTTTTGATGAATTAAAGGATAAAAATGAAGAAGATGAAGAAGTATTTTATAATACTATAAAAGATAAACTTCCTATAAATGGGACGGATATCGTCAATGTAATAAAAGAAATAGAAGAAGATACAGGGAAAACTTATACCCTAGATTTATTTAAAGAAAAACTTAATAAATTAGCTTCTATGAATAAAATAGAAAAAGAAGATACAATGTTTGGGATTGTATATAAAGAAAGTTAAATATTAAATGTAAAAAAGGTCTCTCTGCCATACCCCGGGAGAGCTTTTTTATTTTTATTGTTTCTAATAAGATGGCTCTTACCTATAAGCGCATATGAAGTGAATGAAGAAATCATTGAAGAGTTAAAGGAGGAAGGCCCAGGAGATGTAAAAGGTCTGAGTTGGAATGGTACATTTATCATTGTATTTGTTAGTGGGTTGATTGCAGTATTTTTTGAACGACTCATTCTTAAGTTAAACTTTGGAGAAAATTACAATATTGTTTTTCTTTATGCAATACCAATTATGTTTATAGCGTCTTTTATAATATCTAGACATTTTAAAAAGAAAAAAATATTAAGATTCCTCAATGGAAGATATAATAAAAAAAGAATAAGATTTAAGCTATGTTCTGGGAAAAACATGTGGAAATATTTTTGGTATCCATTATTGATTTTTATAGTTATTACTTTAGTAGGTGTTCTATTCGGTCTATATTTTATTCTAGAAGAAAGTTATGACTCAAGGGATTATTTAATATATTTTTTAACTATACTTCTTTGGTTTATGACGACAACATATACAGCAATAAGGCCAGAACTTTTATTAGGAGCTACTGTAATTATAGAAGATAAATAAGGGGAATGATTCCATATTAAAGCTAGCAGTATAGTATATTTAAAAGATGGTGTAGAAAAAGTAATGATTCTAAGTAGAGGTCCAATTGTTGAAGAGGGTGGTGAAGGATTAATATTTGATTATTCAGGATGCATATATCCAATGGGTTTAGATATGGAAAGAATTTTACACTTTAATGAAGGGAATATAGATAAAGTAGTATTCAATGGATACTATGATGAAACAGAAGATAGATTTCAAGAACTATATAATGAGTGGATGGAAGAAAATAGAGATGAATACAAAAAAGGAGTAGTTCCAACAGAATCTGAAAAGTAAGATTTAATTTATCATCCCAAAATAGAAAAAAGTGATTGGAGATTAACTTTT
>DATGTQ010000095.1 GCA_035301805.1 Tissierellales bacterium | reverse complement strand
ATTATTTTATATTTATCAATCGAGTATCACTCCAATTTTGATATAAAAATAGGACCTACCTCAACAGATAGATCCTACACAAATTAAAGGGGACAAAATATATGATAAGTTTAAATTTCCATATATTTCTATAATACTATAATAACACTATTTGCAAACGAAATGGGGACATAAAGAGGACATCTTATTTACTTCCATATATTCCTACTACCATTTTATTTATCGCTGCAGTCCTTATCCTCTTACAATGTCTTTCTCCATATTTAACTATCCCTGCTACTTCCCACCATTGCCTACTACATATATATTTTCCTTCGAGTATTGTTCTTTCTACTTCTGTTAGCCCCTCTAATGCCCTATCTACACTATCTATTTTCCTTTTATTATCTTCTATTTTTATGTTTAATTCTTCTTTTTCTTCTGATATTGATAATACTGTACTTTCTACTACACTACTTATATTGTTAGTTGGACTTGTTCCTACTTCATCAAAACTTATACCATTTACTCCACATTCTTTATTCAAGTATTCTATATCCTTTTTCATATTATCTATACTTATTTTTAGCATATTATAATTTGATAGTAAGTTTTCTACCTTCTTATATTTATCCATACATTCACTCCTTGTAAATATTCAGGGGCATACAGCCCCTTGTATTTATCCTCAAGATTGGCAGCTTGTATCTGTGCTTTCCTCATACATTAATACTGACCTAGCAGTCTTTGTATATCCTTGTCCACTTAGTATAGTTACTAATGCATCTCTAACCTCTACAAACGGCTTGTCTGCTATTAGTTTGTTGTTAGCTATACTATTTATAGCATTGATATTTATATTGTCTTTATTTAGGTCTATTAGTATATCTTTTATTGTCATTGATTTTTACCTCCCTTGTCTTATTGCTGTTATTTCTTCTTCTAATATTCTAATTTCTATTTTTAATATATTGATTTTTTCTAAACTCGCTTTAGCTAATCCATCCGCTATATTGCTTTCAGTTTTAGCTTGTACGACTCTTTCTTCACCTCTGCATACATCGGATAGGATTGATACCTGCATTCCCTTTTCTCGCTGAATTAACAACTCTTGACTGTATAGTTTTCTATACTCTCTATCTTTTTTAGCTGATTCTATTAAATTATCTTTATATTCTACTTGTGATTTTTGTAATTCTTGTAGTAACATTTTTCTTCTTTCTGTTAGTTCATACACTTAATCACCTTCTTTAAAATAAACTCCGTTGTATTTCTGTACCATATTCATTTATATATATTGTTTTTAATTGTTTTTCTATGTTTTTTGTAAACCTTTTTGGAATATGCCATTTCAAACCTTGATTAGTGTATATGTGTAAATAATCATATTCTTTTAAATCTTTTATTGTATATTTATCTGATACAAATAGTTCTCCGTTAAAGTACCCTAAATGTGTTCCTTGCTTTTTATTCCAATTCAATTTATATACTTTGCCTGATCCGTATATATCAAGTCTCATTTAATCACCTACTTAATTTTATTGCATACCATTTTCTTTTTAATCACCCTTCTATCCACATACTATCTTCTCCACATTTGGGACACTTTGATATAGGGCCACCTTCACCATCATACATAAAATATCCACCTTGCATACTGATTTTAAATACAGCGCTCTTAATGTTCATTTCTCCACTTTGGTAGTTGCACTCTTCACAAACTATATTTCCTATCTGTACTCCTTTTTCCTCTATTTCTTTATCTGTGATATTATTCAATAGATCTTCCCTCCCATCAATTCCCTTATCTCATCATCTGTATAACCTTCTTTTCTATATTTACCTTGTAGATCTAGTTTCAGCTTTAAATCTAATTCCCTACCATTCTTCCCGTGTACTCCATAATTTCCATGATGGCAATCCCAGCATAGTAAAATTAACGTTTCTAGTCTTTCTTGTTGTTTTCTTCGCCCTCTACCACCTAGAATATGGTGTACCTGTACCATATAGGAGCTATGACATAGTTCACATAGCCCCTTACTTCTTTTTAGTACCTTTTGTCTTAACTTATTCAAACTTACTCCCCTTTACTTGTAATTTCTCTTTGTAGATACCATATAGCTTTTTGTAAATCTTTTACTTTATTACCTTTATGGTTGCATCTAGCTATATATTTAATTACATTACCTAAATTAAAATTCAATCCCCAATCTTCTATCACGTCTATTACCTCGTATTCCCCTTTATTATAGTGTATAGGACTGTCTACACCATACTCATATTGTTTGAGCAGATCTGTATCTATACCTGTTTTTGTACCATAGTCACTGAATGCTTTTTCCATTTTCCCAGTTTGTTCCATAGCTTCCTTAAATTCATTCATCTCAATATCCTCCTTATCTCCCTGTGCTCCCATATCCACCTCTGTTTTTATTTCCTAATCTCTCTACTTCCTCAAATTCATATTTACTACTTCTCATTGCTGGTTTTTTAGGTCTCATTTTTGTTCCCTTTGTTTTTGTTTTAATTGTAATATTCAGCTAAATATGTTTAAAAATATGTGCTATCACATCTACTGTCCATCCATCGCCTAGCATATTGTATCTATGTGTATTTGCTACACCTTCCGTATAATTATCAGGCACGGTTTGTAGTCTTTCATATTCAATAGGTGTTAATTTTCTACATCTACCAGCCTGAAAGACCTTCTTTTGTAAATTGCCACCCCGACAAGCTGTTAATGTTCCACATTTGCCATTGGGGTTGTATACTCGTTTCAATATATCATGTCCTTTTAAGTGTAATGTAGCTATTACTTTTTTGTTATTGCCATGATAGTCAAATGTTTTATCGTACCAAAATTTACTTCTTCCATTCTCTAACTTGTCTACCTCTTCAGCAGAAAGCATTATGTCTTTTAATGCTATTCCTTTGTCTTTTGGTAGCTCTTTTACATTTATATTTGTCCAATAATATCTTTTCCTATCTTGAGCAGATACTAAATTGCTATCTATTTTCAGAGGTTCTACGCTTAATACTTGTGTGATTATATCTTTATCTTTGTTTTTCATACTACCAACATTCTCAAGCATAAATTTTATATTCTCATTATTGTTTTGTTTCAACCATCTCAAAATTCTTATATACTCATAAAATAAACTAGATTTTTTGCCTTTTAGTCCTTGATTGTGTTCAGGGTTATTTATAACTGCTATAGATAAGTTTTGACAAGGACTGCCACCTATTAATAAACTAATTTTAGGTAGCTTTTTTAATACGTTTTCATCGATTTTAGCAACGTCACCTAATTGAATTGTATTAGGATAATTTTTTTGAGTTATTTTTATCGCTGGTTCATATACTTCACTTGCAAAGTATTTATTGTATTTTATGTTCGCTCTTTCTAATGCTAGTTGTCCACCACTCATACCGTCAAATAAACTTAATACATTCATATTTATCAAATTCCTTTCTCGTCAGAAAGGTGGCCGACCATTAAAATATTGCCTTTGACAGTTTTTTGTTTTTCTTAATAATGCATAAACAGCAAATTATGCCTATTTTCCCGTAGTTCCATATCCACCTCTGTCTTTGTTCCCCAACTTGTCTACTTCTTCAAATCTAAAATTAGGTTGATTTTTCCATATTCTAAATTGGCATACCCTGTCAAATCTATTGATAGCCCCATTTCTCATTGCTATAAACTCAATCATCCATTCATCGTCATCTCCACAATAGCTATTATCTATTGTTCCTACTGAATTTGTTTGTATTAGTCCATAATTTTTAAATGTAGAACTTCTAGGTCTTATTTCTGCTTCGTAGCCCTTTGGTAATTCTATTGCTATCCCTAATCCAAATTTGATTATGTCGCCTTTTTCATACTTCACAACACTTTCTAACATTGGTAAACTTGCTAACTTCTCTTTGTCTTTCCCTGTCAATACGAATCTATTACTTTCCCATTCTTTTATATTATCTACTCTTAAATCTATCCAATCCCCTTGCGATAATTTTTCTAACCTTGGATAATCTTTGCTAAAATATTTTATTTTAATCTCCATGTTTACCTCCAATTTACTTCATGTATTTTTATATCTTCTTTATAAAATTTCCTCACTTTATCTATTGCTGATTCTTCATCTTCTGCATTTACTTTCATATAAAACATTCCTTCATTTATTTTGTATACCACTTCACAAGGATACTCTTCTTCTGTTCCGGGTCTCCATTCTTTCATTTAATCCCCCTTATTTTTTATACAGTTTACATTTATCGCATTTTTCCTTATTTACTTCATTTCCGTACCATACGGAGTCTACTTTAGTACAAATTCCACCATATCTATATTTGCAAGGTTCTTTTTGCATTATTCTTCCTCCCTTTTTAATGTCCTGAGTTCCTCTCATCCCAGTATTGTGTATAAAAGTTTTTATATCTTTTGTTTTCTTCGTTTAATTCTCTGATTAACTTATCTTTTCATATAGTTTTTCATACAATATTTTTGAGTCTTTATCTTTAGATTTTGTTATTTTATTTTCTAATCTACGATTATCCAGTAAAAATAAAGCATTTAACACTGTTAGATAAATAGTTAGCGGTATTAGTAATTTCATATCATCAACTCACTTTCATAGATATTTCATGTATTTCTATTTCGTTTTCATATAATTTCCTTACTTTTGTTTTTGCTTCTTCTTCGTTTTCTGCAAGTACATTCATGTAGTACATTTCCCCCTTGCTCTTATATGTTACTTGCCAACTATATAGTTCAACTGTCCCTGGTAGATATTCTTTAAAGGGCATTTATACCACCTTCCTTGTTTTTTCTGTATATACAATATCGTCCATCACTTCCACTCTTGCTCTGCCTTCGTATTCTTTCGTTGTAGCTATTTTTTCTTTAAAAGAATAGTATGGTATAGCTTGTACTATTAAAAGTCTTTCTTCTTCCTTTAAATCTCTTAGAGTCATATACAACACTCCTTGTTGTTAAATTTTTCCAGCAAATTTAAAAAATAATAAACTATATTTCTTTTAATTTCACTTCTATCCTCGGATCCTTTTTATCTACATCAAATTTATGATTTATATCTCCTATCTCTGACCAGCCATCGTTTTTAATTATCCCCGCATTTACTAATCCATCTAGTATAAATTTAGTTCCAGCTATGATGTTATCTTTATCCATTCTTCTATTCTTGCATATCCAGTTTATTTCTATGTCTATCTTGTCTAATTGCCTTTTAACGCTTGATTTAGCTATCATTGATACTAAGTTAGTGTTGTCCTTTTTCATCGTTGCATACTGCATGTAGTGACTCTTAGAGGCTGATACAATTTCGTTCATAGAAGGTAATCTCCCTGGGATCGTAAATTTATAAATCATTCAACCACCTCTATATTTTTATATCTTAGTAGATCTACTTTCAGAAAACTTTCCACTAATCCATTTTCTTTTTGTAAAGTTACAAACCTATCTTCGTTTTGAATTAGTTTACCTATAAAATATTTAGTCGGATTATGTTTATTTGTTTTTCTTTTTATCTTGTATGTCTTTCCTTTGTCTAATTTTAAATCTGATAATTCTAAGCCTTTATCATAAGGTTGATTTATAAGTTCCTTATATTTTCTTTTGTAGTATTGGTTTTCCCTTCTTATCATTTCCCTTCTTTGTCGTTCTCGCCTTATTTTGTCTACCTCATATCTACAATCTTTGCACCATGAATGTAATTTGTCTTTAGTATTTTTGTTATAGTGAAAATGCTCATTTGTCGCTGGATACTCTAATTCACACCTAGTACATGTTTTTCTTTCTATTTTAGCTTCTTCTTTTTTCTTTTCCCTCAACTTCTTCTGTATCTTACTTTTGCAAGTCTTGCAATAATACTCAAACCCATCTTCCATTGACTTGTTTCTATAAAAATTATCTGGAGTAAGTGGAAGTATTTCTTTACACCTAGAACATGTTTTGGTTTTCATCTTCTCATCTTCATCCTTTCTATAGCCTCTATAGCATATCCGATATAATTGTTTTCTTTAGTTCTATTTTCTCTAGCTATGTCTAGTTTCTTTTTATATTCTTGATATTTTTCACAACTATCATGGCAATTCAAAGTTCTTTTTTTGCATTTATAGCAACATTTCACATTTATCAGCTCCTAAAATGGGATGTCCTCATTCGTTTGTTGAAATCCTTCTATGTCATCATCATTTTGTTTTTGTTTATCTCCCCATTCTAGAAATTGTACTTGATTGGCTACTACATCAGTTGTATATACTCTCTTACCATCTTTATCCTCATAACTGCCTGTCTGGATCCTGCCTTGAACTGCTGTCAATCTACCTTTTGCTAAATAGTTAGCACAACTTTCAGCCTGCTTTCCCCAGACTACTATTCTTATAAAGTCGGCCGTAGGCTGGTTTCTAGATTCCATTTCTTGTTTTTTCTCTTTAGATAACTGCTTGTCTACTGCTAGAGTAAAGTTAGTTACTGCTCTTCCTCCATTTTGTAAATATCTTAGTTCTGGGTCCTTTATTAATCTTCCTATTAGCGTTATATTGTTCATTATTTATCTCTCCTTAGTTTTTGAGTGTTTTATAGTAGTAGTAATTTATCTTGTTCAACATTTTTCCTATTAATTTTTTAAATCCCTTCTGCTTGCCTGCTACTGTT
>DATGTQ010000094.1 GCA_035301805.1 Tissierellales bacterium | reverse complement strand
TGACCAAGAAGAATAAGATTTAATATAACTGAAGCTGCAAAAAATAAAAAGCTCTATAGTTTAAACTATAGAGCTAAATTACTTGATGCCGAAGGCGGGAGTCGAACCCGCACGGTATTGCTACCACAGGATTTTGAGTCCAGCGCGTCTGCCAATTCCACCACTTCGGCCTAAATCAATAATTATAATAATAACATATAAATATTAAATAATCAAGAATTTTAAATTTTACTTTAGTTTACTGTATATGAATTTTAAGGTATACTAAAGAGTAGGAAGTATTGACTAGGAGTGATTTAATGGATAAGAAAAAACTAATGATAATCGATGGTAGCTCCCTTTTACATAGGGCATTTTATGCATTGCCACTTTTATCTACGAAAAAAGGCATATTTACAAATGGTGTATATGGATTTTTAACTATGTTATACAGAGTCCAAGAGGACTATAGGCCAGATTATATTTGTGTAGCTTTCGATAAAAAGGGTCCTACATTTAGGCATAAAGAATATAAAGAATACAAAGGGAATAGAAAATCTGCTCCAACAGAATTAGCTCAGCAATTCCCCATAATTAGAGAAGTATTAAGCACTATGAATATACAAACTTTAGAGATGGATGAATATGAAGCGGATGATATAGCAGGTACCCTAGCAAAAAAAGGGGAGGAAGAGCAACTAGAAGTATTATTAGTTACAGGGGACAAAGACTATCTTCAATTAGCCACTGATAATTCCCAAGTACTACTTACTAGAAAAGGGATTACAGAAATAGAAACTTATAATAGAAAAAGCATATTAGAAGAATATGGAATAGAACCAGAACAATTCATTGATTTAAAAGGTCTAATGGGAGACAGTTCAGATAATATACCAGGAGTACCAGGAGTAGGCGAAAAAACTGGATTAAAACTCATTAAAGAATATGGTGATATTAGTAATGTCTATGAGAATATAGATAATATAAGTGGGAAAAAACTTAAGGAAAATCTAAGGGAAAATGAAAACATTGCATATTTAAGCAAAAAATTGGGAGAAATAATTACTAATATACCTTTGGATGTAGGGATAGATGATTTATCTATAAAGGAAGCTAATTGGGAAGAACTAGTAGAATTATATAAAGAATTTGAATTTAATAGTCTCATGAACAAGATTCCAACAGAATATGTAGATGAAGAAGAAAAAGCCATGCCTGAACTTGAATATGAAAAGCTCCAGAAGAATGATTATGAAGAGATCATATCCAAAATTAAAGATGCCAAAAAGTTGGCTTTCAAATTCCTGACTAAGGATTTAAATTATATAGAAGACGATATCTTAGCAGTAGGAGTGAAATTAGAAACAGGTCCTACTTATTATATAGATCTATCAGAGGGAACAGAGGAGTTTGTACAAAAGTTTAAGGAGATACTTGAAGATAAGGATATAGAAAAAGTAGGATATAATCTTAAATCAGATATAGCAATACTATTTAGATTAGGGATTCAAATCGAAAACTATGTATTTGATCCTATGATAGGACAGTATTTATTAGATCCAAGTAATAATGATTTTTCCATGAGTAATATAAGTAATGAACATTTAGGATATCAAGGTATAGACATAGAAACCCTACTGGGTAAAGGCAAGAATAAGAAGGGATTTGGAGACCTAGATGAAGAAGAAAGAGTAGAATATTTAGCCTTTATCCTAGACAGCGTATATAAATTACAAATTATAATAGAAGATTTACTAAAAAAATATAATATGAAAGAATTATATGAAGAGGTAGAATTACCTCTTATAGAGGTACTGGGAAGTATGGAATTTCAAGGCATTAAAATAGATAAATCTGAACTAGAGAAATTAGGAGAAGAATATGATAAGGAAATAGAGAGCCTGACTGCTGAAATATATGAATTGGCAGATGCAGAGTTTAATATAAATTCGCCTAAACAGATGTCTGAGATTTTATTTGAAAAATTAGAATTACCAGTAATTAAAAAGACTAAAACAGGTTACTCAACAAGTGCAGAAGTCTTAGAAAAATTAAAAGGCCAACATCCTATTATTGAAAAAGTATTAAGATACAGGCAAATTGTAAAATTGAAATCAACCTATATAGGCGGGTATATAGACTTAATTAATGAGAAAACTGGTAAAATACATTCTAGCTTTAATCAAACTATAACAACCACTGGTAGAATATCCAGTACAGAGCCAAATTTACAAAACATCCCTATTAAAACAGAAGATGGACGAAGAATAAGAAAGGCATTTGTGGCAGGATCTAATGACTACCACTTATTAGATGCAGATTATTCTCAAATAGAATTGAGGGTACTAGCCCATATCTCTAAAGATCCAAAGATGATAGAAGCTTTCCGAGAAAATCAAGATATCCATACAAAAACTGCTTCCGAAGTGTTCAATGTATCAATGGAAGATGTGACAGCTACCTTAAGAAATAATGCTAAGGCAGTAAATTTTGGAATTGTTTATGGTATATCTGACTATGGACTATCCAGGGATTTGAATATATCTAGAAAAGAAGCAGGAGAATATATAGATAATTATCTTGATAATTATGAAGAAGTAAGGAATTTCATGACTGATATAGTAAAAGAAGGCAAGGAAAATGGATTTGTAGAAACTCTACTTCATAGAAGACGATATATACCAGAACTAAAAGCTAAGAATTTCAATATAAAATCCTTTGGAGAACGTATAGCCATGAATACTCCTATTCAAGGTACGGCTGCAGATATCATAAAAATAGCAATGGTAAAAGTATATAATAAATTAAAAGAAAAAGAATTAAAATCCCAATTAATACTTCAAGTACATGACGAATTAATAATTCAGGTTCATAAAGATGAAGCAGATGAAGTTACAGAATTGTTAAAAGATATTATGGAAAATGCCATAAGCTTAGATGTTCCATTAAAAGTAGATATTCAATTAGGAGATAATTGGTATGATACCCATTAATTGCAAAATTATAGGATTGACCGGAGGTATTGCCTCTGGAAAATCCTCTCTTTCATCTATATTAATTGAAAAAGAATTTCAGGTAATTGATGCTGATAAAATTGCCAGAGAAGTTGTGCAAATAAATAAACCTGCATATAAAGATATAATCGATTATTTTGGTAGGGCTATACTGAATAAAAATGGGACCATAAATAGAAAAAAACTAGGAATGCTAGTCTTTTCAGATAATAATCTTCTAAAAACATTAAATCAAATTACTCACCCATATATATATGAAGAAATCAAAAAAAGAATAAGAAAACTATGTAATCAACACTATGTAATATTTATTGATATTCCATTACTTTTTGAAGAACATGATAATATTAGAAAACACAAGATTATATTTGATGAAATATGGTTAATTTATGTAGACAGGAAAACTCAGTTAAAAAGATTAATGGAAAGAGATAGTTTAAGTATTGATCAAGCAAACAAAAGAATTGATGCTCAAATGTCCCTTGAAGATAAAAAATTAAAGGCTACAAGGGTTATCGATAATAGGGGCAGTAAATCGGAGCTATTGAAGAATATAGATAAAGAATTAGAAAGATTATTGCAATAATTTGGAGTGGTGCATTTGTTAAAGATAAAAAATATATTGGTTAGAGTGCTTTTTTTATTTATATTTTTACTCATTTTATTTATTGCAATTAGTTTAGTTTTTACATTGTTTTATCCGATGAAATATAAAGAATATATAAATAAATATTCCCGTGAATATGATTTAGATCCATTTTTAGTAGCTGCAATAATAAATGTTGAGAGTAAATATAATAAAAATGCAACTTCCCATAAGGATGCAAGAGGTCTTATGCAAATAGGAAAACAAACAGGGCAATGGGCTAGTGAAGAATTTAAGATGGAAGATTATAATGTAAACATCTTATTTGATCCTGAAACAAATATTAAAATGGGAACATGGTATTTAGATAAATTAAATATAGAGTTTGAAGATAATTTAGACTTAGTATTAGCTGCATATAATGCAGGAAGTGGAAATGTGACTAAATGGCTTAAAGATGACAAGTATTCGAAGGATGGTAAAAATTTGCATCATATACCTTTTTCTGAAACAAAGGATTATCTTAAAAAAGTAAAGTTTAATCAGAAAATTTATGAAACAATATATAAGTCTTATATGACTGATTCAAATAAAATGATTACTCTATATTTTGATGCTATTAATCACTTTAGAGATTATTTGAGAGATGTTTAATATTTGAAGGTCTCTTTGAATTTGATAAAGATTTGAATGTAATTCCTTTGTTAGCTGATAATTACAAGATTTCTAATGAAGGTAAGACCATAGAGATCAAGTTAAGAGATAGTGGGAAATGGCATGATCAAAGAGGCCTAACTTCATATGATGTGGCCTTTACCTTAGATACTATTAAAGCTTCAAATAAAGAAGGTATCTATGGTCAAATATTTGAAACTGCTTTTGGAGCCTTTCACCCTTATAACATTCATAATGTTATAAGGGTGAATATTATAGATGAGCTTAATTTTGAAATTATTTTTGATAGGTCTTATTCTAGTAATTTAGAAAGTTTAACCTTGCCTATAATTCCTAAGCACATTTTTGAAGAAGAAGGTATCAGGGGAGCATTAGAACTTGAAAAATATAATCCTATAGGGACTGGTCCTTATAAGTTTGAAGATTATTCGGATTTGACAAATGTAAATTTAGTTAAAAATGAAGAATGCTGGAAAGGTACTCTTTATATAAATCAAATAAGAGGAAGAGTTTTCAGAGATGAAGAAACAATTTTAA
>DATGTQ010000093.1 GCA_035301805.1 Tissierellales bacterium | reverse complement strand
GTTTCTTTCACTATTTTTATAGTATCTCTTTCTATTGGATAATGGTAGACTATAATCCCACTTTCATATTTACCTATTCTAGTTCCAAATACATCAAATCCTATTTGTCTACCACCGATTGCTCTTTGTTTTACCTGGATCTTATACCTATTATCATCGACAGTAGGTATTTCACCAAAAAGTTTTACTACTAGAGCAAATACTGCCAGTAGAAGAAATAAGGAAAAGCCTAATACTTCCTTATTAAATACTTCTATTAATATAAGACTTACAATAATACCGATAATCAGACCTATATAGGAGATCAGATCAAGTTTATATATATATTAAAAGGATGATCTACTTTAGGCAGCTCTTTTAATAGATCTATTTGCTTTTTATTTCTTCTCATCTCCATTGATAAAAGAATATTTATTCCTAGACCTATAATTAAATTAAAGTAAAAGCTCATAGATACCCCTCCTATATATATTATATGAACATTCTTTGCATTAGACCTCTTTTATATTCTTCTTGCATTTGTAGTTTTCCTTCTTCTAGGGATATTTTTTTATCTATTGAGGATAGAAAGTTTGCTATTTTTGTTTGTTCTTCTTTTAATGGAATTTCTACTTTAATATTATTAAATAATTTCATATTCAGATTCCTTCTTACTACACTAGCCCCTTGTTCAGAAGAATTCTTATATTCATATATTAATCTTGGAGTCTTAATTAAATATTTTATAAAAAGCTTATCAAATTCCCCATTCACTTCTAAAATCTTATATGAAGGAGAAACAATACCTATATCTATAGAATCATTAAAATTAATATTTCCCATCCAAATATTTTGTGGACTAAACACAATTTGATTTATTTTTAAGATTTTATAATTGGATGTATCTGAACTAGCAATTCTATTTTTAAAGTATTTATCTTGATAATATACCCCATCAATTGTTGATGACAGTACTCTTAAATTACAATTAGAACTTTTGTTGTTAACCTCAATTAATACGTCCCCTATTTTTTTCTCTTCCCATTCAGGATAATCATTACCATTTTCATCTTTAAATCTTATTTCCTGGCTAAATATTCTTTGCATCATACTCTTTTTATATTCTTTAAGCTTACCTATTTTCTTTTTTTGTAATTGAAGTTTTTTATCTATGGAATGAAAAAAGTTAGCTATTTTCTTCTGTTCTTCTAATGATGGTATCGCAATATTCATACTAGAATATTCTTTAGCATTGATTCCAGGTTGACCTGATCTTACAGACATAATCTTGACCCAGTTACTATAACTACTTGTTAAAGTATTATAAAAAATAAATCTATAATCAAATTCTTTTTTAATCCTAAACCTAATTAAAAAACCTGCATAATAAACTTTACCATCCTCATTTTTATAGTAATAGGATTTTCCTACACTTGCACCAGTCCTTGCAAATAAGAGATCACCAACATCCAATAAATATTTATCTTCTATTTTATTCTTTGGTGATACTAGGTCGCTTTGATTATAATTATTTGTTTTTTCATCTATATCAGTGATTCTTATATATTTATTTATACCATCAAATTTATCAGCTGCACTATTCATACCATATGAATAATCATAAGACACGTCCCCCAGCTTTTTCTCTTCCCATTCTCCAGAAAACCCTGGAAATCTTAGTTCTGGTATTAGTTTTTCTGTCACTACTTTCACCCCTTATAGTCCTAGTTCTTCTAGGTAGTTGTTTATCTCTCTATCTATTTCTTCCATTTCTTTGTCTATTTCTGTTAGTCTTTCTTTTACTTCTCCTATGTCTACTCTTGGTTCTGGTTCGAATGTGTCTACATATCTTGGGATATTTAGGTTGTAGTCATTTTCTTCTATTTCTTCTAATGGGGCATTATGAGAGTACTTATCTATTTCTTGGCGATCTTCATATGTTTTTATTATCTTATCTATATCTTTAGGTCTTAGGACATTTTTATTTCCTATCTTAGTAAATCCTTTAGATCCATCTATAAATAGTACACTATCATCTATTTGTCTACATTTCTTGTATACTAGTATAACTGTTGGAATTCCTGTTCCGTAAAATAGATTTTCTGGTAGACCTATTACTGCATCTAGATAGTTTTTATCCTTAATTAAATGCTCTCTAATAACTCCTTCTGCTCCCCCTCTAAATAGGACTCCATGAGGCAATACTACTGCCATAGTTCCATTGTCTGATAGATTGTGGATCATATGTTGGACAAAGACATAGTCTGCCCTAGATTTAGGTGCTAGTCTTCCA
>DATGTQ010000092.1 GCA_035301805.1 Tissierellales bacterium | reverse complement strand
TCTTTTGAAACTTATCACGTACCGCAATTATATTAGATTCCTTCTCATCTGTTATCTCTATATTCCTTATTAAATTAATTTTATCTATAATTTGATCCTTTGTTTTTTCTTCATATTTATTTAAATCTATAGGATCTTCATTATATTTATTTACTATTAACTCAGCTGCTCTATAACTTCCTACTTGAGTAGAGTTTAATGCACTGCCACCAGGTCTATATATTCCAAGTGTTCCATTAACCTCTCCAACTGGGAAGAAATGTCCTAAATTACTTTCCCACCATTTATTTCCTTTTAATCCACCATTCTGATGTTGAGCACAGACATCTATTTCTAAATATTCTTTTTCTATATCTATATTATTATTTCTATATAAATCTATAGCTAATGGATTCATTTTAAATAATCTTTCTATAGGGGTTTTTAAAAATGCATCTGAATTTTCTAGATATTCATATGCTTCTTTTCCTAGAAGTTTAAAATCTAAGCTCCCATCTTTAGTAGCGCAATTTGGATTCTTAGTAAAGTCTAGGAACACCCTTCTTCCTTTAATTTGAGTTTCCATATATATAAGCATATCTATCATGGAAGATCCATTATCTGCAAGTTTCCTTGAGTCAAATGGCCATTGATATCCTTTTAAAAATGTAGCATCTAATAAATGGGTTGGGTTTTCAAAATAATCTTCTAAAAACTCTCTTTCATCATTTCCATCTTGATCTGTCGATATATATCTTGGAATAACTTGTTGATAAGTCCCAGATAAATTCCATCTGAACTTTGTAGAAGCTATTCCATATTGCCATTCTGTTAAATTATCCCCATGAGCCCCTGCTTCAAGTGCTATTCCGGTTGCCCCAGATTGACTCTTTGGGAAAACTGAACTGTAATATGTAGAGGCAGGCCCACCTGTTCCATAGATAATATTTTTACAATTAAATAAAGTTAAGCCAAAATTTTCTTTATCAAGGTCCTTGATATCTATTGCTAATACTCCTATAGCATCTTTATTTTTGTTATCCTTTAGTATTGATATAACTAAAAACCTATCAAATATATCTGTACCATTTTCTAATACTTCTCTTTCTAATTCTTCAGTCATATACTTAGATGTAAGAGGACCAACAGAACTGGCTCTACTATTCTCATCGTGATCCGTCATATATCCTACATATTGCCCATATTTATCATGTGGGAATGGGACACCAATATCTACAAGTTTATAGAATCCTTTTAATGAAAGAGCTGCTTCTACTAATGCTATATCTCCGTGCATTGCTCCACCACTAAACAAAGTTTCCGCCATCTTTAAAGGACTGTCTGAATCTTTTATAGAAGTAGATTGTTTATAATACGTTTGTTTATCTGAACCAGTATTTCTTGAAGTTCCCCTCTTCATTCCTTCAGTTATAATAGCTATATTTTTTTGTCCCATTTTAAATAAACTATCTGCCGCATTAAAACTTGCAGCTCCTGAACCTACAATCACCGTGTTATAATCATACACATCAATATCTAGGTCATCAATCTTAATTCTATTTTTATGCATTAAACTTATAACCTCCTTATATGAAATCCACCATCTAGATTTAATACATCACCTGTTGAATAACACATTTTAGGTGAACAAAGTACACTTACAGCTCCTGCGATATCTTTAGGAGTCCCCCATCTTTTTATCGGAAGTATCCCCTCTTCATTAATTAAAGCATCATATTTATCAGTTACACCAGATGTCATATCTGTTTTTATAATACCCGGTCTGATCTCATATACGAATATTCCTTCTTCAGCTAATCTATCTGCGAAAAGTGTAGTTACCATACTAATTCCTGCTTTTGATATACAGTATTCTCCTCTATTAACTGAAGAAGTGTAAGCGGACATAGATGATATATTTATAATCTTAGGTGGAAAATTGTTTTTCTCTTGTCCAATCATTATATTAGCAACTGTTTGAGTCATAAAGTAAGTTCCTTTTAAATTAGTATCGACTACAAAATCAAAGCTTTCAGGAGTTGTTTTAAGTATGTCATTTCTTTCCTTAGGAGCTACCCCTGCATTATTAACTAATACATCTATTCTTCCAAATATAGATACAACTTCTTCAATACTATCTTTTATTCTCTCAATATCATTAAGATCTGTTGAAATAAATTTTACTTTTTCTTGAGACAACTCTATTAGCTCGTCTACCTTTGGATTTCTCGTCCTTCCCAAACAGGCTACAGAAAATCCATCCTCATATAATTCCTGAACTATACCAAGTCCTATCCCTTTTGTTCCACCTGTAACTACTGCAACTTTACCCATGTTTAGTTCTTCTCCTCCTTTTTCATTTCTTGATAAATAGGTAAATAGATCTCTCTATCTCTGATGACACATCCACAAGTACCTATTTTAGATTTCATTTCACTACATTTACTACAAGATATACAAACTTTGTTCTTTTCCATTTTCCCATTATTTAATATATCTTTAGCAAAATCAGGATATGCAATACCTTCTCTACCAAATCCAACTATCTTACATAATCCATTTTCTAAACTACCTGCCCCTACATAGGAAGCTAGGTCTCTAAACCAACTGTAGCCTACTCCTACTATATTAATATCTGGAAAACTCTTCTGAATATCCCCCACACCATTTATCAATCTATTACAACTTACAATGACCTTTTCATCTGGAGTATAAGTACCTATATCATAAGGTTTATTAATATGTGGAACAAAATATGGATTACCCATCGTTAAACCTATTAGCTCTACACCTTTCTCTGTTAAAATTTTTATAAGTTTTTTAGGCTCTTCTAAATCTATTTCCTTTTCATCTTTTTCTGACATTCCCCATCCTTGTGGATAAGGTACAACATCTGTTGCGTTGAGTCTAGATGCTATTAATAATCCATTACAATCTTCATCATTTTTTATTCTATCTACTATATCTACCATAAGTCTGATTCTGTTTTCAAAGCTTCCACCATATTTACCTTCTCTTTCGTAAGCAGATAATAGCTCTGATAATAAGTATCCATGACAAGCTTTGATATCTATTCCATCAAATCCTGCCTTTTTAGCTAGTCTAGCAGCTTGTACAAAACTTTCTTCCACTTCTTTCAGGTATTCATCAGTCACTACCGGCAAATCCTCATCAATTCCTAATTTATCATCTAACAGTTTCTTATGTGTAGCAATAATAGGTCTACTCTTTCCATTTACCTTACAATATCGACCAGAATGATTTAATTGAAGAATTGTTATAGGATTGTAATTCTCACCAAATTCTTCTTTAGCAGAAGTTTTAATCAAATCATTTAATTTTTTAAACTCATCTAAATTTTCTTCCGTTAATAACAATTGTTTGTCATTAGATCTTCCATCCTTAGAAACACTAACAGCTTCTAACCATATAAGTCCTGCTCCTCCCTTAGCAATCCTTTTATATTTTCTATATGTAAGTTCCGTTGGTTTACCATCTTCAGTAGAGTCTCCACCTTCCATTGGAAGACTAGCTATAGAATTAGGTATTATATAATCTCCAATATTCACTTTTGTTTTAAATAAATCCAAATTCTCTGATACTTTAATGTCTAGCTCCATTTCTCTTATGTCTTTTTCTAATTCTTCCAGGGTCTTATATTTGAAATTTCCACTACTTTTACATGTCATACCTGCCAAGCATATCAACTCCCAATTTATTAATTTAAAATCTTATTCTTTAAAATCTAATTCTTAATTACTTTATATTTAAACTAAACCTAATACTTCTGCTATATTTTATTTATCCAGTTTAGACCACCGTATTGATTTCATGTAACTAAACTAAATGATAATTAGATACCAAATATTATAATGCACTTGTTTTTAGCTTGAATATCTCTCAATTACTTAGTTTTATATAGTGATACTATAGTTCACAATGTGGATGAATGACATCAGTATACTATACAAGGAAAACAATTGCAAGAACATTTTTAATTTTTTTTAATTCTTATATAAAATTAAAAAAGCTTGGATATATTAGTTACTGTATCCAAGCTCTTTTGATATCTTATCAGCATATTTTTTTACTTCTTTACCTATTTTTTCCACTCTATCTTTAGTAACCCTAATAGTAGGTCCTGAGATACTAATGGCTCCTTCTACTTCTCCTTTATGATTAAAAACGGGAGCACCTATACACCTAACCTCTAACTCATTTTCTTCGTCATCCTCTGCATATCCCTGTTTCCTTACTATATCTAATTCTTTTTTTAACTCTTCGAAATCAGTAATTGTATTTTTAGTTAACTTTTGAATACTACTATTCTGCCATATTTTTTTCACTTCTTCTTCATCCATAAATGCTAAGATTACCTTTCCTACTGAC
>DATGTQ010000091.1 GCA_035301805.1 Tissierellales bacterium | reverse complement strand
TTTCTCTTTTATCATAAAAATACTCCTATTGAATATTATTTTTATATTTCAAATTTTGATTTATTTGGTAATATACTTTGAAAAGAATCTTTCAACAAAGTTTTCTGTTTTTCAAAATCATCAATATCAATTTTATCATTTGTACAAATCATTTTATATTTGTGATTTCTAATAGCTTTAAACACATCTTCATTATCATTTCCTAACATAAATAACTTTCCATCGTTTATATCTCTAGGACTAAATTTTCCTGATGCTAATTGCCAATATCTCATTAACCACTGATTAACATCATTCTTACTCCTAAACTTACTCTTAGATGTTTCTTTTAAAATCTCTTCCTCTTTTTCCCATACTTCAACAAATGTACTTTTAAGATAGGAATATTGTATATGAGTATTAAGAAAGCTTGTAAAATATTTATATGGTGCCATAGTTAGAACACTTATTAAATATTTCTTATATAAAAATGGATTATACCATTTTTTAAAATTTTCTTTAATAGATTTTTTCTTATTAAATCTAGTATTAATAATTTCCATATTATTAGATATAATAGCTCCTATACCTAATCTTGAAGTACTCGAGCATGGTGATGGTATAGCTACATCACAAGGTAATCCATTCTTAAAAAAGTCTTCTTTTTCCACTTCTTTAGTTAAAAAAACATCATCATTAAAATATACGAATCTTTCAGACAAACCATCAATCCTATGTAAATTCAATTCTATAGGATGAGAGCTAAAAGTAGGTAAATATTCTTTTGGAATATAATCCTCATGCTTTACTATATTTAATTTAGGATAATCTGTATTTAACCAAGGCGGCAAATGCCCACAGGTTACAAAATGTATCTTATTAACCCAAGGAGCATAGTTTTCAACAGCTCTAAACCAATACTGCAAATTATCCCAATCTCTAAATCTTATATTTCTTTTATCTCCATCTATATCCTTACTATATTTAACTTTATCTTCTTGCCATTCAGGATCATCACCATCAACCCATGTTATAATAAAATCTATAGCTTCACTCATATTTTCACCACCTCACAATTAGATTTATAATTCTATTTCATACTCACTTAAAATATCAATATCTCTTATATCACTATTTAAAACTCTATTATAAATATATAAATTGTCCTTTATTAACTCTTTCTTTTCATCTTCTGATTTAGCATCTTTAATAAGTTTTTCTACAGGTGCGACTTCAATATGTCCTTTTTTGTCCTCAACCATCTTTATAATAGTAAAACTAGCTTTAATAAGCTCAGTATTATCTTTTTCTTTATTTAAGTATAGATGTAACATAATTCCATATTCTGGTTTTCCATCAGGTATAATATATACTGAACTAGGCGATATATTGAAATTTCCTAGAGAATATAATCCTGGCATTCCATTTATATTTTCATAATGTTGGACTATATGAGGATGTGATCCTACTACAAAATCTACCCCATTTTCTTTCATAAACTTCATCATATATTTACTAAATTCTCCAGGTTCTTTATTAAACTGTCCTCCACTATGCATACACATAATTACATAATCTGCTTGATCTTTTGCTTTTTTTATATCTTCTTTAATATTCTTTAAATATTTCTCATCAATACTATCCATACTATCATCAGATCTAGGATGATTATAAGGCATATTTAATTTTCGTTTTAAACCAATCCATTGTTCTACAGTTATAAATCTAAAAAGGATCTTACCTATTATATCTTTAATACCCTTACTTTCTTTTTCACTATATATTTTAGTGTTTTGTGGTTGTAATAGATTTACCATATACTTGTTTTCTTCATCTAATATAAATTTATTAATTTGAGTATTAGTTCCATAAGTGTAAGAAAGAAATGCTATTTTTATTCCAGATATATCTTTTACCAATAACTTTTCTTTATCTTCTCTAGAATTAAAAGTCCCAGTATGGTCTATCTTATATTTATCTAATAAGTCGTTAGTCCTTTTAAGCCCTTGTACTCCTCTATCTAAACAGTGGTTATTAGCAGTAGCCACCATATCTATACCAGAATCTTTGATTGCTTCTATAATATTATCTGGAGTATTGAAATTATAAATATGATCTGTATATCCATATTCCCTGCCAGCACATACAGTTTCTAAATTTCCTACCATATAATCAGCTTGAGAAAAACTCTCTTTCATATGTTTAAATACTAAATTAAAATCATAACTACCATCCTTTTTTTTAGATGCATTTAATAATGGCTTTTCACACATTATATCTCCAACAAAACTAAGTTTTATAATATTATTTTCACTCATAAGGTATTTCCTTTCTTACATCTCTTTTAGTTCTTCAATATATGGCTCATATAATGGCCATTTACCAATTTGATCTGGTAATTGTGATACATCTGGATCTGCTGCAGAATTACCTTCTATTATGTATATTCTTCCATCTTTTCCTACGGCTACATCCCAACCTACATACCTTACAGTAGGAATTAATTTAGCTGCTTCTTTAACAGTTGTACATACATCTTTCCAATATGGAACCTTAAAACCTACTATTTGTTTGCCAGTAATAGGATGATATAAATATCTTTTACCCTCACCATCTATACCTGATGTTTTAATAATTCCAGTTTCAACATCTAATAATGTTGCTATTCCATGATGATGAAAATTATCTGCCACTCTATCTCCACGACCCATACGTAAATTCGCAGTCATTATTTTAGGATCATTATTCTTATCCAGTAAAGTAACTACCCTGAGAGTATTTACAGAAGATGGATTAAACTCACCTATTATATCATTTTGAACTACAATCTCTTCTACAAGAGCTTTCTCAGATTTTACTTTACTATATAATTTTTCTATATCTGTCTCTTTATCTATAGTTTGAAAATATATGTTTTTTCCATGACTTCCTTCTGTTGGCTTTACTATAAATTTATTATGCTTTTCAGTAAATTCATAAAATTCCTCATAAGTACATTGATTTAAATCTCGCCAATCTCGACCTATATAATCAGTAAATATTTCATTGAATTGTGATTTGTGATTAAAAATTTCCCTATCTTGAAGATCATTACAAGTATTTACTATTCTCATTCGCTTTCTATGGACTATAAATTTCTTTTTATCTATATGCTTTCTTCTATAGAATTTATATTGAAAATAATCTGTAATGCCAGCACCATAGACTAAAATAGCTAGTCCTAAATCTACTATCACTAATCCTTTCTGAAATATATTTAAGTCATCCTCTATAAAATTTTCCATCATATAGTCTATTTTTTTAAATCTTTCTTTTATGTAATTTAATTTCCCCATCCCAAAGCCTCCCAGAATTAATAGTTTGCAAACTGTTTCTATTTATATATCTCCCAATTTCATTTGATCAATATCCCTTGTACTTTATTCAAAATTCGCAGGGTCATAATTACATATAGTAGTTTGAAATTTCCCTGAAGATAATAAAGGTATTCCTTCAATATGATCTATTTTAATTAGTGCATCTTCTCCTAAAAAAGATTTGTAGACATTTATTATTTCTTTGTCATCATATATACCTTTTGCCCCGTTTAATTTTAGTAGATAATCCTTCTTATTATTTTGTATTAACTGATACTGTTTAATCTCACTAAACTTCCACATATTAACCGTTACAGCGCTAGGAGACACTAATTCTCCATCTGTACTATATATAAAATCTCTTTCCCTTCCTTTTATTTCACTAATTACCTTCCCATATCTATAATGATTCTCTACTACTGCTAAATCTCCTGTATCGTATCTTATTACCGGCATAGCAAAATTAAATAGATCTGTTACTACTATTCTTGCTAATTCTCCTATTTCTGCTTCCTCATCTGAATCCAGTTTTAAAAATTCTATGTAATAACTTGCATTATTAATTATAAAAAATTTTGAGTTTACAAGTTCTTGTGCTAATATACCATTCTCTTGATTTGAATACCTTGATACTATATTTGCACCAAATACCTTTTTTAAATTATCTCTTGTTGTCTCAGTTAAAATCTCTGCACCACTAATAACAGTCTCTACACTAAACATCTCAGGGCTATCCCCATTCTCAATTAAATATTTGGCTAATATATCTAAACTAGTTGCATAACCGATTATACATTTTATCTTATCTTTTCCTTTTAATCTTTTTCTAACATTTTCTAAATTTTCCTTATCTAGATTAGAGATATCTATCATAACTAAATTTTGTTTCCATGCACCAAATTTGCTTTTTTTATTTTGATCAGTCCAGACTCTTAAAAAAGTATTCTTATCACCTAACTCATAACCACAAATTTCCCCAAAGTATATAACTTCTGCTAATACTCTTTTTCTTTTATTTAAATCTTGTTCAATAGAAAAAGGAGTTCCTGTCGAACCACTAGTACTCATAGAATGTAGTTTTTTATCAACATACTCATTGGAAATTATTGATTTTCGATTTTCTTTTATAATATTCTTGTCTACTATTGGAAAGTCTTTTATATCTTCATATTCTTTATATTCTGAATAATATTCTGTTGTATTAGCAGCATGGTTTAATAATCTACTCAGATATTTGTTAGATGATTGTCCTTTAGAATTATTATCTTCCATAACACTCTTTATATCTTTATAATGACTCCTGATCTCCCCACCTTTTAGAAAATCTAACATCCAAAATCCAAATTTCCTTATATTTTCACCTAACAATATATACACCTCTTTACACTTAGTTAAATTCTTTCTTAATAGTTAATTCATTATATTTCATCATATAAATATTTTCTTCGTAATTATCAATTTTAGGATCATTAATATTACCCTTTATATTCTCAATAATCATTTTCGGAATATTAATTCCACATTCATATCCATGTGGATATCCTCCACCAAACCTGGGATTCACTTCTGATATATAATATTCATTATCTACTTCAAAAACATCTATATCTATAACACCTTTAAGTCCTGTTTTCATTATAAAATCCTTTATTAAATCAAATAGTTTTTTATCTTTAATTGACCTAGATTTATCTGTTTCTCCAGCCCTCATTTTTATCTTTTCTTTTGTAAATATAGCTACTGGTTCATTAGACATCATATCTATATAACAATCTGCACCATATTCAACTCCATCCATATATTCTTGAATCATTAAATTATCAAACTGATTAAATAGCAGTTCCACTTCTTCTTTAGAATAAACTTTATTTATATTTATACTTGCACTACCGTTAACCGGCTTTACAAATACAGGATAATCTATTATTCCTGTATTTACATCTCTATAAAATTTTTCTTTATCTATATAGGATCTAACAGTTTTAAAATCATTATCTACTAAGAACTTATACATTTTATATTTATCAAAACATAATTCTATAATATCGTAATCAGAGATAATAGGTGTAGTCCCTATGTCTAGGAAAGCTTGTCTGTTTTTAGATAATAAACTAAGTTCTGGATCAATTAATGATAAAACCATTTTTATCTTATTCTCTTTACAAATAGATAATATTTCATCTAAATACCCTTCCTCATTCATTCGAGGTACTATAAAGTGTTTGTCTGCTTCATATAATGCAGGTGCCAGCTTGCTACAATCTGTTGCCATAACTTGTCCGATTCCACCTAATTCTTTTTTAAAATACTCTACTATT
>DATGTQ010000090.1 GCA_035301805.1 Tissierellales bacterium | reverse complement strand
TTGTACTTCTTCTAAAGCTAGTAAAAAATTTGTTAATATCACTTCTATATCCTCTTCAAAAGCATCCTGAAATGCCTTAAGCATCATTGCGGTTAACTTAGTTAATTCTTCAAAATCACTTTCTTCATATTCTCCTATGTTGAAAAAATCATATTTAAATACTGGTGCTCTTTCTTTAAAGTATTTTGGTAATCCGTCAAATCCTGGTATCATATCTCTTAAATCTGTTTTCAGATTCCATTTCTCTTTTCCATGATAAATTACCATTGGTATAATAATTGGTAGTTCATCTTTATTTTCTTTTTGTACTATAGTCATCCACGATTCTAAAATATATTTATTTACCTGAAATATTGTCATTTTGTCTTTATAGGATTTATGTTCCAAGAGAAAACATATATAGGCATCCCTATTATTTATTTTTACCCTATATATTATATCCGAAAAGTTCTCTTGTAACTCTTTGTTTATAAAAGTGTCTTTTTGAAGTTAAACGTGGTGTCATGCTTATTCGTTATTTCATTTCCCATCTTTTCACCAACTTTTTAGTCTTGTTATTATAATTATATCATTTATGTAACTTCTTTTCCATATATTATGAAAATAGAACTTCTTGTATTTTTTTACTATATGTATCTAAAGTTAAAATTACTTTAAATCCTAGTTTATTTTCCAAAGAATAAATTAGATCTGCCTCTTCATAATCACTTATTGAGACAGGTTCTTCTTCAAAAAATTCTGACATATCTAAATCATCAAGTTTAAGGTTTTTCTTAAAGATTCATCTGATTCATTAAAGATTTCTTTCTTCTCATTTAATCTTTCCATTTGATCTTCTAGTTCATCTTGGACAATTTCTGCACTGGTGCTAGAATCTAATTCATAGTATTCATTGGCATATATTAAAGATAGGGGATAATAAGTTAGTACTAACTATCATCCCCTATAACTATACACTCTCAAATATTAATTTCTTCTTTTAATTTTTCTACTTTCAATCTAGAAAAATTTGTTGCTTTCACTATTAAAACTACTTTTACTCCTTATATCTTTATCCTTTTATTAAAAGTTTTTGTAATATAATTTATATCATAAT
Organism: Tissierellales bacterium; assembly: GCA_035301805.1. Taxonomy (NCBI): domain Bacteria; kingdom Bacillati; phylum Bacillota; class Tissierellia; order Tissierellales; species Tissierellales bacterium. The sequence goes on along the minus strand of DATGTQ010000090.1, from coordinate 2,069 downwards.
TCATTAATATCAATAAAACTTTCTATTATATAATCTTCTCCAACCCTATTCTTAATAATGCTGTATGCATCTTGTACCTTTTTTTGAAAAGATTTCTTAGCATTGTTATCACGGAAGCCTTCATATCTAAACTCTCTTCCATCATTAATAAACAAATTATCAAAATCTTCTTGAATACTTTTCAAAAGAAAATCAATAGTATCATTGTTTTTTAATTCATCCACTAAATCATTATTAATCAGGGAATCATTTTCATCGTACACCCACATAGGAAAACATTTATATTCCAGTCTTAACTTAATTTTACTCATACATCATCACTCCCGCCAAGTTTTTCCTGAGATAATTCTAATAGTATTTCTATTATAGTTAAGCTATTTCTACTTTTAATATTACATTAGGACAATACTTTTTCCGATATTAGAATTATGATTGATTACACTTAATAGATTTAATTTCCTTTTGGAGCCATTCTATATGCTTTTCATATAAATAATCATAGTTCTCCTGCGTATAATATTCTTCAGGGGTAATATTATTATTCCGCCCCTGAAATATATGTGGAGAATCTTCTGGAAATCCTAATTTCACTCATATTTCACCTAAATGCATTAATCCGTCGATTAAATTATCACTTTTATCTTCTATTTCTTTCGCTATAAAAATGGCCCTCCACTTCCTTAATTCTAAATTAAAATCACTATCTTCATCAGTAGCCAATTTTTTTATTAAATAATCAATCTTATCTATGTTATCCTCATATTCACTTGCTAGTTCGCATACAGTTTCATCATAATTATCTCCTTCTAACTTTTCAATTGCAAAACTTAATATATCTTCCACTAACAATTGATCTCGAAACACATCGCTTCCTCCAAATCCTATGTTTATTAATTTCTAAGTTATTATAAAATTATATTTTTTGAAATCTTCAATTTTAATCATGGTTTTATCGCCACTCCATTCATTGTTCCGCCTTGTACAAACATTCTATGTGTAAACCTCACCGTCCTGAGTTATCCATTCAAAACGTCCTACTTCTCCATTTAATGACCCTTCCAATTGATATAATGTAGCATTGCCAAGTGATGTTTTAGTTGCACTTCCCGCATAATTATCCACAATATCATTAAATCCGTGGCCCTGTACTCTAGTTGTCGTAAAACAATAGTTAAACTAAAAAAGGGATAATTAGCACTAACTATCATCCCCTATAATTGTATATATTTAATTATCAAACTCTTTCTTTAATTTTTCAATCTCCTCTTTAGTAAATCCAGTTAACTTAATAATTTCATCTATACTAAGCCCTATTTCTATTGCCTTAATAGCTGTTTTTTCTTTATTCTCTTCTATACCTTTTTTCACGCCTCTTTCTATTCCTTCTTCTATTCCTTTTTCCATACCTTTTCTTTCTGCATATTTTAATCTAGATATAGCATCCCGTCTAGCTTTCTCTCTAGCATAGTATTTTTCTCTTAGTCTTTCATCAGCAGATATCTTTTCCAACATTTCTTTAGCCATCTTTAATGTTTCACTCCTTTCTATAAGCTGATTTAACAGCTCTTCCGTCCCAGGCTCTCCTATTCTCTTCATAAATGTTAGCCATAGTTCTACTGCTTCCATATATTCTATATCTTTTTTATCATCAAATTTAGGTAATTCTATATAGTGAATTGATAAATCTTCTGTTAATAGGAAATACTCATCTTTCTCTAATATTTTATATTCGGTATGATATTTATTTGTTTCGTCTATTATTATAAAATTCATTATATTAATTACTATACTCTTTTTTAATGATAAATATGGATCTCCTTCTAATATTGTATCCGCGTACATTTTAGACCAATAATATAAACTTCTCTTTCTAAAATCATATTCTTTATTAACCTGAACTTCTATATTTATTCTCTCTTCTTTCTCCATTTTCACTTTTAAGTCTAATACTGAACCTTTATCTCCCTCAAATTCCTTTAAGTTAAAAGGGTTTAAATGTATTATTTCTATTATTTTATCTTCTTCATCTAAAGCTAAGATTGAATTTAAGAAATCGATTAGAATAATTT
>DATGTQ010000089.1 GCA_035301805.1 Tissierellales bacterium | reverse complement strand
TATTTTAAAGAACTAAAGTATGGTAAATATTACTTTAAAGAAATAGAGGCACCAGAGGGCTATGTACTAAGTGAAGAAGAACATCATTTTGAAATTAAAGAAAATGGAGAAACAGTTAAGTCTGAATTGCATAATCAAATTATAGAAAGTGACGTAGTGATAACTAAAAAAGATATTATGACACAAAAAGTAATTAAAGGAGCAAAAATTGAAATATATGACATTAACGATAAAACAGTATTTAGTGGGTTTACAGATGAAAATGGTAAAGTCAGAGTTAGATTACCCTATGGCGAATATACCTATAAAGAAACTATAGCACCAGAAGGATATGTATTAGCTAAAAAAGTAGGACATATTTCGGTTAAAACCCATGGAGCAACAATTGAAAAAACATTATGGAATAGTCCTATCCAATTACCTCAATTACCTAAAACAGGTACAGCAGGAACATTATTATATAGCATAATGGGATTAGGCCTATTAGGATCAGGGATATTTATATCAAAAAGAAAAAATAACTAATTAAAAGTAAGGGAGGGATTTATATCCTTCCCTTATTTTTCAAAAAAAGGAGGTAATAAAATATATATCTACAGAACGAATAGAAACAATGAACTTATTAGGGGAATAATTATAAATAAGGATGAACAAGAGAAATGGGAAAATCCTCATATAAAAGAGTTATATAAACAAAATAATATAGAAATGTCAGGAGTATTAAAGGATAATAGCTTATTATACTTAGAAGAAAAATATATAACAAATAAAGTCGAAGATGACTTTACAGATGATTTTATTATATATAAACAAGTAAAATACTATAAGTCAAACAAGGATAGTAAAATTAACTATAGACATAAAGAAATATGCATAGGGTACTCTCTAGAAAGCATAAATAATACTCACACAATACCAGAAGATTTTAAAATTTATAAAAAAGAAACTAGATACAAAAAAGGATATGCCTATTCATATTTTATCCTTCAAAGACCAATACCCGAATATCTAGCCAAGAAATATAATTTAGAAAAAATGACTAATAAAAATGAATACTATAAAGATATTAAGAAACAAAAAACCATTAAGGAAGAGACAAAAATAAAGCTAGAAAGAGAAATGACTGCTTACTCTAAAAAAAGGAAAAAAGAAAAGGAGTATAGTAGATAGGAAAGGAAGTTGATAATGAGTAGAAGAAAAAATCCTAAAGCTGTAGTTCAACAAATATTAAAGGCTGAAGGAAAAGACTATAAAGAATGGATTGAAGAAAAACATAATGAATTTATTCAAGAAAGTGTGTTATCAGGTAAATTGCTATTTACAACAGAAGAAGCAATAGAAGAAAAAGCAGAAGAAATAGCAGAAGAAATAGCAGAAAAGAAGATTCAAGAAATTACTGATAATAAAGGGTTTGAAGAAGAAAAAGATTTGAAATATTAATTTAAAAGGAAGGAAGGTGAAATATGTTAAAGAAATTTTATAAAAGAAGAGTAAGCAATATAAAAGAAATTGTAAAAATGGTTATTAGAGTTTTAATGATAGTACTATCATTAAATTTAACAGTAAATATAATAAATATTTTATTTATAGATAAGAATTTAAAAGAATTAATTTCCTTTAACTCATTCCTTCCTAGAAATTTATTAATGGAAAACATTTCATATTTATTAATCATAATTCTAATTATAGCCTTACTTTATTCAACAATTGAACTCTTGTATTTATCAATATTTGAAGGAATCAATATGATTGGAAGCAAGATATTTGGTTTTATAAAGTTAGGATTTAGCAAAATAAAAAAATTAACAAAAGTGAAAGACCAACTATAAAAAGTCAAGCAATAAAATAAAATAATTTTTAGGTTTTTAATATTTAAAATAGGCACAACAAATAAGACTTGTAAATAACAAGCTTTAAAAGGTAATATTTAAAAGTAGGAAAAAGTAGATATTACTCATTTAATCTTACTTCATAAGGGCACTGATTTTTAAGCACAGCATAAATGATATTGCACATTTTTCTTGAAACGGCACCAATACAAGTAAGGTGATGTTTACCTTCACCTCGTTTCTTAAGATAATAAGCATTTAATACAGGATCATTAAAAGAAGCTACTAAAGCAGCTTGAAACAAGGCTTTCCTTAAATAAGGAGATCCTCTTTTGCTCATAACTGCATGCGTAGCTTGAAATTCATCCGAACTACTAACAACGGCATCTATCCCAGCATAAGCAACTAACTTTCTTGGAGAATCGAATTTATTAATATCGCCAATTTCCCCAAGAATAGTAGCACCAATTACATTCCCAATGCCTGGAATGGTAGTAATAGGTGACTCAACTAAAGACATAAGATTATTGATTTCATTCTCTGTATCTTTAACTTGAGATTCAATAAAGTTCATTTGTTGGATAAGAGCCTTTAATTGAAAAGTAAAGCTATCTTTGCTAAAAGTAATTCCAAAAGAATTTTTAGCTTTGGATTTAATTAAATTAGCTTTAATGTCTCCAGATCTCTTACGACTTAATTTATTGATCAATTCAGCTAAAGAGTCAGTAGAAATATCTTCAAAGTCAATAGGAGAGGAGAATTGTAACAAAAGTTCTTTAGAGGTTTTACCAAAAATATTAGAAAAGATGGCTTGATACTCGGGAAATACTTGGTCTAGAACACTGATTACCTTTCTTTTCAAATCGGAAATAGATTGAATTAGGTATGAGCGAAAACGTGTTAGATTTCTAAGAGAAAACATATCTTCGTTGGAAAGAGATGTTTCCACAAAAGAACCATAGCGGATGAGGTCAGCAATTAAAAGAGAATCTATAATATCAGTTTTTCTTTTACGGATCTCAGTTCCCTTTCGCCAACCATCTGTTTGAATAGGATTAATGACATAAATGGTAAATCCATTGTCATAAAGAAAAGAATACAAAGCTAACCAGTAATGACCTGTAGCTTCCATACCAACAGTAAAATCAGAGTTATTACTAGAAAAAGAATTTAATTTGGAAAGCAAAGCTTCTCCACCATCTGAAGTGTTAGAAAAAGAAAAAGCTTTAAAAAGAGTCTTTCCATTTTCGTTAATTAAAGAAGCAACATGATTATTTTTGGCAATATCAATTCCTAAATATAACATAAAGAGCACCTCATAAAGTAATATTTTAGATTGTGAGTCCACTCTACTAATAAGCGTTAACACCTTGTTGTATATTCGGAGAGAAGCTAAAAAGCAACCAACATCCAACTCATTCGTAAACTGCTTATTAGAGAGAGGTATCAGTCTTTCAATAACGAGTTCAAAGACTCAAGGAGTGATCGATAATCCTCTCAATCTAATAATACAATTATCTCTGATTTTAAGAGATAAATAAAGAAAAGGTTTATAGGTTTTCCTATTTAATAACC
>DATGTQ010000088.1 GCA_035301805.1 Tissierellales bacterium | reverse complement strand
TTCATCTATAGAAGGTGGTATAAAAACTATATTACCTGAAGTGGTAAGAAAATATGATGGAATAGTATTTATATCTGCAACAGGTATAGCTATAAGAATGATGATTCCTTTCATAAAAGATAAGAAAACAGACCCAGCAATAGTAGTTGTAGATGATTTAGGAAGATATAGTATTAGCTTGTTGTCTGGTCATATTGGAGGGGGAAATACTCTTTCTGAAGAAATAGGAAGTATTATTGATGCTAAGCCTATAATAACTACAGCTTCCGATAGTCGAGGAATTGAGGCAGTAGATATATATGCCGTAAGGAACAATTTATATATGGAAAAGATGAATGATGTGAAAAAGATTACAGCGCTTATGGTAGAGGGCAGAAAAATAGGTTTTTATTCTGAAATAGAAGCTAAAATAGGTTATCCAAATTTAATAGAAATAGAAGATAAACAGAGAATAAAATTAATAGAGGAAAAGGTAGATGGATTTTTATTAGTCACTTCAGAGAAAGACATAAAACCTAATATACCCTATACAATTCTACGACCAAAAAACTTAAACATTGGAATAGGATGTAGAAAAGGTGTTAAGGGAAGAGATATAATTAATTTTATTATTGATTTATTAAATAAAAATAATCTATCAGAACAATCTATTAAATCCATAGGTACAGTTTCAATTAAAAAAAGTGAGAAGGGAATAGTAGAGGCAGCTGAATATTTTAGTTGTTCTATGAATATTTTTACTAAAGCAGAAATAAAAGAGGTAGAAAATAATTTTCAAAAGAGTGAATTTGTAAAAGAGAAGATAGGAGTTTATAGTGTTAGCGAACCTTCTGCATACCTATCAGGGGGTAATTTAATTGTAAACAAAACTATTTATAATGGAATAACATTAGCAATTTCAAAGGAGGTAGTGTAATGGCAAAGTTGTATGTAGTAGGAATTGGGCCAGGTGGAAAAGAACATTTTACATTAAAAGCAATTAAGACTATAAAAAGATCTGATGTAATAGTAGGATATTCCCCTTACATAGAATACTTAGGAGAAAATTTAATAGAAGGAAAAGAAATTTTTTCTACGGGAATGAGAGGAGAAATAGAAAGATGTGAATATGCAATAGAAAAAGTAAGAGAGGGAAAAAATACAGCTATAATAAGTACTGGTGATGCAGGTCTTTATGGAATGGCAGGCCCTATATTAGAGCTTGCTGATGATATAGACGTAGAAATAGTACCAGGAGTTACAGCAGCTTTTTCTGCAGCTAGTGATTTAGGCTCACCTATTATGCATGATTTTTGTTCTATAAGTTTAAGTGATCTTCTTACACCTTGGGAAGTAATAGAAAAAAGAGTGGAATACGGGGCAAAAGGAGATTTTGTAATAGTAATATATAATCCAAGAAGTAAAGGCAGAAAAGACCATCTTAAAAAAGCAGTAGATATAATATTAAAATATAAATCACCTTCTACTCCAGTAGGAATAGTTAAAAACTCTGGAAGAGATGGAGAGGAAAAGTTTATTACAACTCTTGGGAAAATAGATTATGAAATTGTGGACATGCTAAGTATAGTTCTTATTGGAAATAAGGAAACCTATATAAAAGGAGATAAAATAGTAACACCAAGGGGTTATGAGTTTTGATTTGGATAATAGGAGGAACTACAGAAACAAAAGAATTAGTTAAAAACATTGAAGAGGATGTAAGGTTTGTAATAACTAGTGCAACAGAAAGTGAGAAAGAATTTATAAATATTCCTAATTTAATAGTAGGAAGATTAGATTACTATGATATGATTAAGTTCGTTGAGGAAAAAAATATTGACTTAATAGTAGACTTATCTCATCCTTATGCTGAAATTGTCAGTTCAAATGCAAAAAAGGTAGCTTTGGAGAAAGGTATAAAGTATATAAGATATGTACGAAAAAAATCATATATTCCCTCTTATGTAGTATATTTTAAGGATTTAGAGGAAACTTTAGAGTATTTAAAAAATATTTCAGGAACAGTGTTTTTTACTACAGGGTCTAAAAATATCGGAGATTTTGAAAAAATACGAGGAAAAAATAGATATATATATAGAGTACTTCCTGCTAGTCTTAGTATAGAAGAATGTAAAAAGTACAATATTCATATGAAGGATATAATTGCATTACTAGGTCCCTTTTCTAAGGAATTTAATAAGATTATGTTTAAAGAATATGGTGCTACTCATGTAGTTATGAAAGATA